>NZ_JBDJLM010000002.1:0-186362 GCF_039673365.1 Pseudomonas sp. TWI923
GCCTACTTTGGCCGCGGCCGGCGAGGTAAGACCAAAGTAGGCCGCCGTAAGGGCGGAAAGGTGACTAAAAGTCGCTATCGCCGCTGAATGCGCATACATCTATCAAAACCAGCACTTTGAAAGCCGAAGCCGAAGCCGAAGCCGAAGCCGAAGCCGAAGCCGAAGCCGAAGCCATCAAGCCGCCAACCGCCCCCCCGCAATCGCCTCCGAAGCCGCCAACATCGCCCGCAACAACACCGCACACCCCGCCGCCAAATCCCCAGGCGTAGCATTCTCGATCTCGTTATGACTGATCCCCCCCTCACACGGCACGAAGATCATCCCCGCCGGCCCCAGCTCCGCCAGGAAAATCGCGTCATGCCCGGCCCCACTGACAATATCCATGTGCGCCAACCCCAGCGCCGCCGCCGAATGACGCACGGCATCAACACAGACAGGGTCGAAATACAGGGCCGGGAAGTCGGCAGTCGGCGTCAGCTCATAGCTCAGCCCATGCTTCGCCGTGGTCGCCTCGATCACCCCGCGCACCTCGGCGATCATCGCGTCCAGCTGCTCGCCCTCCAGGTGACGGAAGTCCAGGGTCATGCGCACTTCACCAGGGATCACGTTACGCGACCCCGGGTAGGCCTGCAGGCAGCCGACCGTGCCACAGGCATGGGGCTGGTGGGCGAGGGCGGTGCGGTTGACCGCCTCGACCACCGCGACGGCGCCGACCAGGGCGTCCTTGCGCAGGTGCATCGGCGTCGGACCGGCGTGGGCCTCGACGCCGCGCAAGGTCAGGTCGAACCACTTCTGCCCGAGCGCGCCGAGCACCACGCCGATGGTCTTGGCCTGGTCCTCGAGGATCGGCCCCTGCTCGATATGCGCTTCGAAGTAAGCCCCCACCGGGTGCCCGAGCACCGCGCGCTGGCCGGCATAGCCGATGGCGTTCAGCGCCTCGCCAACGCTGACGCCCTGGGCATCGCGCTTGGCCAGGGTTTCTTCCAGGGTGAACTTACCGGCGAACACCCCCGAGCCCATCATGCACGGGGCGAAGCGCGAGCCTTCCTCGTTGGTCCACACCACCACCTCCAGCGGCGCTTCGGTTTCCACGCCCAGGTCGTTGAGAGTGCGGATCACCTCAAGCCCAGCCATCACCCCGAAGCAGCCGTCGAACTTGCCGCCGGTGGGTTGGGTGTCGATATGGCTGCCGGTCATCACCGGTGGCAGTTTGGGGTTGCGCCCCGGGCGACGGGCGAAGATATTGCCGACCCCGTCGACCGTCACCGTGCAGCCCGCGGCTTCGCACCATTGCACGAACAGGTCGCGGGCCTGGCGGTCGAGGTCGGTCAGCGCCAGGCGGCACACACCGCCTTTCTGGGTGGCGCCGAGACGCGCGAGGTCCATCAGCGATTGCCACAGGCGTGCGCTGTCGATGTGGTGCTTGCTTGATTGCAGGACTTCCTTGGCGAGGGTAGTCATGGGTGTCTCCTCAGGCTTTTTTTGTCGGGCTGTTGCGGTCCCATCGCAGGGAGCGGTGCGTTCAGGGCAACGGCTTGGCCAGCCGCGCCGGCCCGCGCACCGCCACGCCGCCCAGGGCGTAGTAGAGCCCGCCACCCAGCAACGAACCGGTGAACCAGCCGTAGTCGTAGAACCAGCTGAAACTGCTGTTGCCGATGGCCATCACGGTCAGCGCCACCGGCACGCCGAAGGCAGCAAAACCGGCCCAGTTCCACGCCGGGTACACGTCGTCGCGGTACAGTCCGGCCAGGTCCAGCTGTTGGCGCCGCACCAGGAAGTAATCCACCACCATGATCCCGGCGATCGGCCCGAGCAGGCTGGAGTAGCCCAGCAGCCAGTTGGAATACACGCTCTCAAGGCTCAGGTCGGAGACGATCCAGCCCAGCTTCTTGAGCAGCTCGTGGCCCATCAGCGCCAGGCCGATGAAGCCGGTCAGCCACACCGCGCGGCTGCGCCCGATCAGGCGTGGGGCGATGTTCTGGAAGTCGTTGGTGGGCGAGACGATGTTGGCCGCCGTGTTGGTCGACAGCGTGGCGATGATGATCAGCGCCATGGCCAGCGCCACCCAGCCCGGGCTCTGGATATGGCCGATCAGGCTGACCGGGTCGGACACCGTCTGGCCCACCAGCGAGGCCGAGGCCGCGGTCATGATCACACCCAGCGAGGCGAACAGGAACATGGTCAGCGGCAGGCCGAAGATCTGCCCGAGGATCTGGTCCTTCTGGCTTTTCGCGTAGCGGCTGAAGTCGGGGATGTTCAGCGACAGGGTGGCCCAGAAGCCGACCATGGCGGTGAGTCCGGCGCAAAAATAGCTGACCACGCTGGCGCCTTCCGGGCGCTTGGGCGGTTGTGCCAGCAACTCGGTCATGGACATGTGCGGCATCGCCCAGAACAGCAGGCCGATACCCACCGCCACCAGCAGCGGCGCCGACAGGGTTTCCAGCCACTTGATCGACTCGGCGCCCCGCAGCACCACCCACAGGTTCAGCGCCCAGAACAGCATGAAGCCGATCACTTCGCCGGTGCCGCCCAGCGCCTTCCACTCGGGGAACAGCGAGCCGAGGAACAGGTGGATGGCCAGCCCGCCGAACATGGTCTGGATACCGAACCAGCCACAGGCCACCACGGCGCGGATCAGGCAGGGCACGTTGGAGCCGAAGATGCCGAACGACGAGCGCAGCAGCACCGGGAAGGGGATGCCGTACTTGGTGCCGGGGAAGGCGTTGAGGGTGAGCGGGATCAGCACGATCAGGTTGGCCAGCAGGATCGCCAGCAGCGCCTCGCCCACGCTCAGGCCGAAGTAGGCGGTGAGCACGCCGCCGAGGGTGTAGGTGGGCACGCAGATGGACATGCCCACCCACAGCGCGGTGATGTGCCACTTGTTCCAGGTGCGTTGGTGCACTTTGGTGGGGGCGATGTCGTGGTTGTAACGGGGGCTGTCGAGCACGTCGCTGCCGGCGTCGAGTTCGAACAGGCCATGCTGCTCGACCACTTGTGATCTGCTTTGTTGCATGGGGCCTTCTCCAGGGTTTTTTTCTTGTTGTTTGCTCATCGGGCTAATGCGATGGCCGGAGTACACACACCACCAGTACTGCACCTGCGGTCCGGCCATGGCGGTTGTGGCCGGGGTTACAACAACCGTGCCGGGTTGGCCTTGGCCGTTGCCGGTGATCGCTGCTGACCGCAGGTAACTTACTGACTTGCAAAAGCATTCCTGATTGCGCCTGGAACGTGCGAATAACTACAACGCCGATATAGGCCTACACACCGTGATTCAAAGCGGTGCGGCCCGGCATATCCGCTGCGCTGCCTGCGCCTGCCCAGCCGTTTTTAAACAGCTGAATTTGCGTAGAAAATCTTGACCAAATTCGCATCCTGTCAAGTGCGTCAAAATGGTGAAGGGCTGTTCCGTTTTGGTGATTCGTACAATTAATTCATATAAATCAAGAAGATAAAATTTTGAGTATTTGCATATATTTTTTCTTGATGAATGTCATAACCGCAACTAGCCTCGATTCTTGTCAGGCCTGACAGGATTGACCGAAACCCGCAGGCACTGGCCCATGAAAATTCCAAGAACCGGCCAGCAAGACCGGTCAGCCTGCGAGGAAGACGGCATGTCCCTGTTGATCCGTGGCGCCACCGTGGTTACCCATGAAGAAAGCTACCGCGCCGATGTGTTGTGTGCCGACGGCGTGATCCGCGCCATCGGTGAAAACCTCGAAGCGCCTACCGATTGCCAGGTGCTCGACGGCAGCGGCCAGTACCTGATGCCCGGCGGCATCGACCCGCACACCCATATGCAATTGCCATTCATGGGCACCGTGGCCAGCGAGGATTTTTTCAGCGGCACCGCCGCGGGCCTGGCCGGCGGCACCACCTCGATCATCGATTTCGTCATCCCCAACCCGCAGCAGTCGCTGCTCGAAGCCTTTCACACCTGGCGTGGCTGGGCGCAGAAGAGTGCCTCCGACTACGGCTTCCACGTCGCCATCACCTGGTGGAGCGAGCAGGTTGCCGAAGAAATGGGTGAGCTGGTGAGCCAGCATGGGGTCAACAGCTTCAAGCACTTCATGGCCTACAAGAACGCGATCATGGCCGCCGACGACACCTTGGTGGCCAGCTTCGAGCGCTGCCTGCAACTGGGCGCGGTACCCACCGTGCATGCCGAAAACGGCGAGCTGGTCTATCACCTGCAGCGCAAGCTGCTGGCACAAGGGCTGACCGGGCCCGAGGCGCACCCGCTGTCGCGCCCCTCGCAGGTTGAAGGGGAGGCCGCCAGCCGCGCCATCCGCATTGCCGAAACCCTCGGCACGCCGCTGTACCTGGTGCACGTGTCCAGCCGCGAGGCGCTCGACGAGATCACCTATGCCCGGGCCAAGGGCCAGCCGGTGTACGGCGAGGTATTGCCCGGCCACCTGCTGCTGGACGACAGCGTTTACCGCGACCCGGACTGGGCCACCGCCGCCGGCTACGTGATGAGCCCGCCGTTCCGCCCGCGCGAGCACCAGGACGCTCTGTGGGGGGGGCTGCAGTCGGGCAACCTGCACACCACCGCCACCGACCACTGCTGCTTCTGCGCCGAGCAGAAGGCCATGGGTCGCGATGACTTCAGCCGTATCCCCAATGGCACCGCAGGCATCGAGGACCGCATGGCGGTGCTGTGGGACGCCGGGGTCAACAGCGGGCGCCTGTCGATGCACGAGTTCGTCGCGCTGACCTCCACCAACACCGCGAAGATCTTCAACCTGTTCCCGCGCAAGGGCGCCATCCGCGTCGGCGCCGACGCCGACCTGGTGCTGTGGGACCCGCAGGGCACGCGCACCATCAGCGCCCAGACCCACCACCAGCGCGTCGACTTCAACATCTTCGAAGGCCGCACCGTGCGCGGCATCCCCAGCCACACCATCAGCCAGGGCAATGTGCTGTGGGCCGACGGCGACCTGCGTGCCGAGCCGGGGGCAGGGCGCTATGTGGAACGCCCGGCGTACCCGTCGGTATTCGAAGTGCTGGAGCGGCGTGCCGAGCGGCACAAACCGACGCCAGTTCAGCGCTGATCCCGTGGGAGCGGGCTTGCCCCGCGAAGCGAGCATCGCAGTGTGTGGTACCGGCTTGGCCGGTGATCGCGGGGCAAGCCCGCTCCCACGCTGGGCTATGAAAATCCGCTCCCACGCCAGCCCCTGTTGACTGCCATCCCCAAAACGGAAGCGGCACCTGACCACCGCCGCCTCCAATAAAAACGAGAGAGGCTACAACCGTGATCGACGCCCTGAACCACTTGCCGCGCCCCCGGGCCGGCGCCGACCAACTGGCCGAGGCCTTCAGCGACCTTGCGCCCCCGCTTACCGCCCGCCAGGCCGCCGTTGAAAGCGCACGCTGCCTGTACTGCTACGACGCGCCGTGCGTCAACGCCTGCCCCAGCGAAATCGACATCCCCTCGTTCATCCACCGCATCAGTGACGAGAACCTGCAAGGCGCTGCCGAGCGTATCCTTTCGGCCAACATCCTCGGCGGCAGCTGCGCCCGGGTGTGCCCCACCGAGATCCTCTGCCAGCAGGCTTGTGTGCGCAACAACGCCCAAGAATGTGCGCCGGTGCTGATCGGCCAGTTACAGCGCTACGCCCTGGACAACGCGCACTTCACCGCTCACCCGTTCCAGCGCGCGCCGGCCACCGGCAAGCGCATCGCCGTGGTGGGTGCCGGCCCGGCCGGGCTGTCCTGCGCCCATCGCCTGGCCATGCACGGCCATGACGTGGTGATCTTCGAAGCGCGGGACAAAGCCGGCGGCCTCAACGAATACGGCATCGCCCGCTATAAGCTGGTGGACGACTACGCCCAGCGCGAAGTGGAGTTTCTGCTGGGCATCGGTGGCATCGAGATCCGCCACGGCCAACGGCTGGGCAGCAACCTGTCGTTGACCGAGCTGCACGGCCAGTACCATGCCGTGTTCCTCGGCCTGGGGCTGGATGCCGTGCGTCAGCTGGGCATGGCGGATGAAGAAGCCCCCGGCCTGCTGGCCGCCACCGAATACATCCGCGAACTGCGCCAGGCCGACGACCTCAGCCAACTGCCGTTGGCCGACCGCTGCCTGGTGATCGGTGCCGGCAACACCGCCATCGACATGGCGGTGCAGATGAGCCGCCTGGGTGCGCGCGACGTCAACCTGGTGTACCGCCGGGGCGAGGCCGACATGAGTGCCACCGGCCATGAACAGGAGATCGCCAAGCACAATCAGGTGCGCCTGCACACCTGGGCACGGCCGGATGCCGTGTTGCTGGATGACTCAGGCCGAGTGCGCGGTATGCGCTTCGTGCGCACCCAACTGGTCGATGGGCGCCTCGACGACACCGGCGAGACCTTCGAGTTGGCCGCCGACGCAATCTTCAAGGCCATCGGCCAACGCTTCGACGACGCCAGCCTCAGCGACCCGCTGGCCGCGCAACTGGCCCGCGACGGTGAGCGCATACGCGTCGACGGGCACCTGCAGACCAGCCTGCCGGGCATCTATGCCGGCGGCGACTGCACCGCCCTGGGCCAGGACCTCACCGTCCAGGCCGTGCAGCACGGCAAGCTGGCCGCCGAAGCCATCCATGCCCAACTCATGCTCAACGTGGAGGCTGCGTAAATGGCCGACTTGTCCATCGTATTCGCCGGCATCAAGGCGCCCAACCCCTTCTGGCTGGCCTCGGCGCCACCCACCGACAAGGCCTACAACGTGGTCCGCGCCTTCGAGGCGGGCTGGGGCGGGGTGGTTTGGAAGACCTTGGGCGAGGACCCGGCAGCGGTCAACGTGTCGTCGCGCTACTCGGCGCACTACGGCGCCAACCGCGTGGTGCAGGGCATCAACAACATCGAGCTGATCACCGACCGTTCGCTGGAGATCAACCTGCGTGAAATCACCCAGGTGAAGAAGGACTGGCCCGACCGGGCGCTGGTGGTGTCGCTGATGGTGCCGTGCGTCGAGGAGTCCTGGAAGTTCATCCTGCCGCTGGTGGAGGCCACCGGTGCCGACGGCATCGAACTCAACTTCGGCTGCCCCCACGGCATGCCCGAACGCGGCATGGGCGCTGCGGTCGGTCAGGTACCCGAGTACGTCGAGCAGGTCACCCGTTGGTGCAAGATCCATTGCTCGCTGCCGGTGATCGTCAAGCTCACCCCCAACATCACCGACATTCGCCAGGCGGCGCGGGCGGCCCACCGTGGCGGGGCGGACGCGGTGTCGCTGATCAACACCATCAACTCGATCACCAGCGTCGACCTCGACCGCATGGTGGCCCACCCGATCGTTGGCGATCAGAGTACTCACGGTGGCTATTGCGGTTCGGCGGTCAAACCCATCGCCCTGAACATGGTCGCCGAGATCGCCCGCGACCCCGAGACTCGGGGCCTGCCGATCTGCGGTATCGGCGGCATCGGCAACTGGCGCGATGCCGCCGAATTCATGGCCCTGGGCAGTGGCGCGGTACAGGTGTGCACGGCGGCGATGCTGCATGGTTTTCGCATCGTCGAGGACATGCAGGACGGCCTGGCGCGCTGGATGGACCAGCATGGCCACCGCAACCTGGACGCTTTCCGTGGCCAGGCGGTGGGGCATACCACCGACTGGAAGTACCTGGACATCAACTACAAGTCGGTGGCGCATATCGACCAGGCCGCCTGCATCGGCTGCGGGCGCTGCCACATCGCCTGCGAAGACACCTCGCACCAGGCCATCGCCAGCACGCTCAAGGCCGACGGCACCCATGCCTACAGCGTGATCGAGGAAGAGTGCGTGGGCTGCAACCTGTGCCAGATCACCTGCCCGGTGGAAAACTGCATCGACATGCAGGCGCAGGACACCGGCAAGCCGTACATGAACTGGACCCAGGATCCGCGCAATCCCTATCGTGAGGTGGGTTGAACAGGGACTGGAACCATGGAAGCCGGCTCCCACACAATGAACTTGCACGTCCGCTGTAGGAGCGGCCTTGTGTCGCGAAAGGGCTGCGAAGCAGCCCCAGCGATCCGTGAGTAAACGCACGAAATCTGGGGCTGCTGTGCAGCCCTTTCGCGACACAAGGCCGCTCCTACAGGGGGAGCGTAACGGCGAAAGATCAAAGCCCAACCGCCGTCTCCTGCACACACCGCCACACCACCCCGCGCTCACTACATTCAATTATCGCTAGCGTGCAGCGTGCCTGTGCTACCAGCCTGGCTGGTCGAAGCAGGCCTATCGCGACAGTAATGCCAGGGCGCAGTGGCAGGCACTGCGCAGGGCCGCCGCGGGTACGCCATCACGTGCCTGCACCGAGATGCCATGGAGAAAGGTCGCGTAGAAATGGCCCAGGGCCTGCACATCGGTGTCGAGCGGCAACTGGCCCTGCTCGCGGGCATGGCTTAGCCGGGCAATGATCGATTCGCCGCGCTGGCGACGGTGATCCGCCAACCACTGCTGCACCGCGACGTTGTCGGGTGCAACGCCGCTGGCCGCGCTTACCACCAGGCATCCCTTGGGCTCGTCGGCACGGGTATAGGTAGCGACGGCGTCCTCGAGCATCTGCTCCAGCGCCTGGTGGATATCCGGCAGGGCCAGGGCACGGTCGGCAAAACCGCCTTCGGCCGATTCGTACAGTGCCACGGCCTCTTCGAACAGTTGCTGCTTGCTGCCGAAGGCTGCGTAGATCCGCGCCGAGGCGATCCCCAGCTCGGCGACCAGCGCTGCTATCGAAGTGCCTTCGTAACCGTGTTCCCAGAACAGCCGCAGCGCCTTGCGCAGTGCCTGTTGCTTGTCGAATTCCCGAGGTCGTCCTGCCATTGCCTGTCTGCCCGAATGCGCCAAACGGCCATTCTAGCCAATTCGCGATTGACGGGCAGCGTCGATCCATCCTATTGTTTGTCGATCGACAAACAATAGGATGGATTCCATGAAGACGCTCAAAGGCCCAAGCCTGCACCTGGCGCAATTCAGCAGTGACAACCCGCCGTTCGACTCGTTGAACAGCATCGCCGGTTGGGCCGCGCAGTTGGGTTTCAAGGCCCTGCAGGTCCCGGCCTGGGATGCTCGCCTGTTCGATGTGGCCCTGGCCGCGCAGAGCACGGGGTACTGCGACGAGATCAAGGGGCAGTTGGCAGGGCACGGCCTGCAGATCAGCGAACTGACCACGCATATGTTCGGCCAGTTGGTCGCGGTACACCCGGCCTATGACCCCCTGTGCGACGCCTTCGCGCCTGCTTCGCTGGCGGGGCGGCCGGCGGCCCGCACCGACTGGGCCATCGAACGGATGAAGCTGGCAGCGCGCGCCAGCCGCAATCTGGGCCTGGGCGACATGGGTACGTTTTCCGGGGCCTTGGCCTGGCCTTATTTGTTCCCCTTCCCGCAGCGCCCGCAAGGCCTGGTGGAGGCTGCCTTCGAAGAGTTGGCGCGGCGCTGGCGGCCGATTCTCGATGTCTGCGACGAGCAGGGCGTGAACCTGTGCTTCGAGATCCACCCGGCCGAGGACCTGCACGACGGCACCAGCTTCGAGCGCTTCCATGCCCTGGTGGGTGAGCATGAGCGCTGCCGTATCCTTTTCGATCCCAGCCATTTCGTGCTCCAGCAACTCGACTACCTGGCCTATCTGGACCTGTACCACCCGTTCATCCGCATGTTCCACGTCAAGGATGCCGAGTTCAATCCGAGCGGCCGGCAGGGTGTGTATGGCGGCTACAGCGACTGGGCCGAGCGCGCCGGGCGCTTCCGCTCGCTGGGCGATGGGCAGGTCGACTTCAAGGCGATCTTTTCCAAGCTGGCGCAGTACGACTTCGATGGCTGGGCCACCCTTGAGTGGGAGTGCTGCCTCAAGGACCAGGAGGTCGGGGCCCGGGAGGGCGTCGAGTTCATCGACCGACACATCATCCAGGTCACCGGGCAGGTCTTCGACGACTTTGCCGGTGCACCGCTCGACCCTGGGCAGATCCAGCGCATGCTGGGGCTTGCTGCGGCTGGCAACGCTGTGGGAGCACGGGCATGAATGCAGTCAGCGCAACCCGGGACGACGCGTTCGCCCATGTCTATGTGCAGGTGGAGGGGCTGCGCATCCATTGCGCCGTGGCCGGGGAGGGCGAGCCCGTGCTGCTGGTGCCTGGCTGGCCGCAGACCTGGTATGCCTGGCGCCATGTGCTGCCTGCGCTGGCCGCGCAAGGCTTCAAGGCCATTGCCGTCGACCCGCCCGGCCTGGGTGACTCGGACCGGCCCGAACAGGGCTACGACACAGGCAACGTCGCCCGCCTGCTGCATGCGCTCATGGCGCAGCTGGGGCATGAGCGCTATCACCTGGTCGGTCATGATGTGGGCATGTGGGTGGCCTACGCCTTGGCCAGCGATCAGCCGCAAGCGGTGCGCTCGCTGGCGGTGGCCGAGGCGGTGATACCAGGTTTGGCGGCGGCGCCGCCGATCTTCGTCGATCCGCAGGAGAACATCTTCCTCTGGCATTTCCTGTTCAACCAGGTCCGCGACCTGCCGGAGTTCCTGATTGCCGGGCGTGAGGAGGGTTACTTGAATTTCATGTTCGATCGCTGGGCCATCCAGCGCCATGCCGTGGCATCCGATGTCTATATTCGCGCCTATTCGTCACCCGGTGGCATGCGGGGCGGGTTTGCCTACTATCGGGCGATTCCTGAAACCATCCGGCAGAACCGCGAGCGTGCTGCCCGCCCGTTGCGCATGCCGGTGTTGGCGATCGGGGCCGAGCACGCCACCGGCGATGCGCCGTTGCAGACCCTGCAGGGGCATGCGCAGACGGTGCATGGCGTGATCCTGCCAGGCTGTGGGCATTTCGTGATGGAGGAGGCGCCGGCCTTGTTCAACGAACACCTGCTGGCATTCCTGCAGGGCCCGGCAGCCAGTCGCTGAGCAAGGCCCCTGGCGCTGTGCTCAGGGTTCCAGCCCGATACCGCGCAGGATGACGCTGGTCACGGTCTGTACTGCGCTTTCGAAAGCCAGGTCGGACAGCGGTTCGCCGCGGTTGAGCAGCGTCACCTGGTAACCGAAATCCGCATAGTGCTGGGTCGCTGCCCAGATCATGTACAGCAGCGCCGAGGGCTCCACCGGCAGGATCCGTCGATCTTCCACCCAGCCACGGATCTTGGCTTGCTTGAGTTGCGCCCAAGGCACCAAGGTCTCGTCCAGGGTCGGGCCGAGCACCGGCGCGCCGTGCAGGATCTCTTCGGCCCAGAGCTTCGAGCCCAGTGGCCGAGAGCGCGAATGGCCCATCTTGGCGCGGATGTAGCTGGTCAGTACCACGCGTGGGTCGTCGAAGCGCTCGAAACACAGCGCGTCCTGCTTCCACACATCCAGCAGGTCCTGCAGTACCGCGCGGTACAGCTCGTCCTTGGTACTGAAGTAGTAGTGCAGGTTGGAGCGCGGCAGCTGCGCCTGCTCGGCGATGTCGCCCATCGAGGTGGCGCCGTAGCCTTTGGCGGCGAACACCTGCTCGGCGGCCTGGAGGATCTTGTCGATGTTGCGCCGACGGATCTCGATCTTGTGGTTGGCCATGGGCTGTCCGTGGTGACCTGAACAGGGCAAGGCTAACAGCTTTGCAGGGCGTGTGGTGAAGGCTTCGCGGCCATCTGCTAACGTGCGCGCATTGCCCCGTTGAGTCCCGCGCCATGCCCTTCGCCGACAACCTGATCGCCTTCACCCTGGCCGCCACCTTGCTGACCCTGACGCCCGGCCTGGATACCGCGCTGATCCTGCGCACCGCCGCCGTGGAAAGCCGCCAGCAGGCACTGCGCGCCGCGCTGGGCATCAATGCCGGCTGCCTGCTGTGGGGCGCGGCGGTGGCCTTCGGCCTGGGCGCGCTGATTGCGGTGTCGGAGCTGGCCTACAACCTGCTCAAGTACTGCGGCGCCGCCTACCTGGCCTGGCTGGGGGTGAACATGCTGCTGCGCCCGCGCCAGTCGATGGCACCGGCTGGCGAGCAGGCGCCGTCCACCGGCAACTGGTTCGTCAAGGGCATGCTGGGTAACTTGCTCAACCCTAAGGTCGGCATCTTTTATGTGTCCTTCCTGCCCCAGTTCATCCCCCAGGGCCAGCCGCTGGTGGCCTGGACTTTCGGCCTGGTGGGTATCCATGTGCTGCTGGGGCTGCTCTGGGCGGCCGGCCTGATCGCCGCCACCCGGCCACTGGCCGAGGTGCTGCGCCGTGAACGGGTGATCCGCTGGATGGACCGCTGCACCGGCCTGGTGTTCGTGCTGTTCGCGGCGCGGCTGGCGTTGAGCCGGCGCTAGGTCCTAGACCAGCGGCAGGTAGATGTCGGTCTGCCACTGCGCTTGCGGGGTCTGTGGATACACGCTCAGGTAGTGGAAGAACAGCGGGTGGTCGCGCAGCTCTTCGCCGCTGGCCGGCAGCCAGTCACGGTAGAGCGGGTAGATGGTCTCGCCGATATGGTCCGGTGAGCCCACATGCCGCACCACGGCGCAGCGCCCGCCGGGGATGACCTGCGTTCGCACGCCGAATGGATTGGCGGCCACTTCGGCATCGACCTCGCCGCAGATGGCGAAGCGAAAGTCCTCTGGTGCGGTGGTGTCGGGATTGTTGTAGGGAATGCCGAAGGTGCGCCGGGTGGCCACTGGCGACTCATTGCTGTGGGTGCGCCATTGGATGAAGCGGCCCACGGTGGCCGGCAGTTGCGCGGGTGGGCCAAGGTGTTCCAGGGCGGCCACCTGGGTTTGCGTGAAATCGACGATACGGACTTGCATGCTGATGCTCCTGGCAAAGTGGGGAATGTGAAATGCCGTGTTCCAGGCGCGCCAGTCCGGCGCCCGGCGAAACGCGCTCGGCGACAGTGCGAAGTCACGTCGGAAGGCACGGGCGAATGCCTCCGGGCTGTCGAAGCCGGCATCCAGCGCCACCTGCAGCACCGCCAGCGCCGGGTCGGCGGCCAGCGCGTGGCCGGCACGGCGCAGGCGCATCAGTTGCACGTAGCGCGCCACCGGCACACCGATATAGGCACTGAACTGGCGGTGAAAGTGGTGCACCGAGAAGTTCGCCACCTGGCTCAGGCGCTCCAGCGACAGGTCGCCGTCGAGGTTGCCCTCGATATGCGCGAGCACGGCGGCGAAGCGTTGGTCGTAGGGGCGGTTGGGCGAGGGGGGGGACATCGGTGAAGGCTCCTGGGGTCACGGGCAGGCACAGGATGCGGCAGGTGAGCCGGGGTACGCCTAGCCGGGTTTGCTCAGGTGGCGCCGTTACGCGCCACAGGTATGGGTGAGCGGCCAGTGTGGAGCTACGATCCTGCCGGTGACGACGGGTCCGGACTTTCAGGTGGCCGCAATAGCCAGTGTTCGATTCTCTTGTGCAGGACATCAATGCCTGCACCCTGCGGATGCATTTGCGCCATCGCACCGACACGGTTGCAGGCTATGAAGTCGTCCTGCCCCAGGCTGTGGTTGGCAAGTGGTCCGGGGAGCATCAGCAGACAGCAGTCCGGAGGAGCACCAGCAATGCGCAGGCTGTCATGGTAGAGGTGCGCGGACTCCATGGCCTCCAGCTCGCAGTGCTCACCGCTACGCCACTTCGCGTCCAGAATGAGTGAGCGCACGGTCTGTCCCGTGCGCTCGACGATCAGAATATCGGGAATTCGTTTTCGGCTGATACTGAAGCCCTCGTACCCATGGCTCGATTGAGCTTTGGGGAACACTCCTTGATAGAGCAGCTCAAGGCTGTGGCCGGAGGCCAGCTCAGCACGCCAGCAGAAATCGGCCTCCACCGTGATCGGGCTAGCGGGCTGGAGGCTGTTTCCGGTGCAGCGCTGGAGGGTGTGCAGCACCTGGACGAAGCACCACATCTCATAGATGCCCCAGGAGTGACTCGCGTGCAGTTGGTCCGGTAGCTGATGGCCTTCGACGCCAAGCGCCAATGCTTGTGTTCCAAGGCGGTAGGCCTTGCCATATAACGGCTGGGCCGCGATCTGGGCAACGCCGCACGCGCTACTGGCTCCCGGTGTGACTGCAGGGAACGGATGTTGACGCAGCACTTGGGACACACGCGTGTCGAGTGCTTCGAGAAGTGCGAGGCGGCGCTGAGCACGTTGCTCCTGGTGCTTCCTGGTGCCTTGGAGTGCGTTTGCCCTGACTTTGACGCATAGAGCGCTGATGGCGGTCCTGAACCTTTTGAGCAGGGCGAGCAATGCGCGATTGGCCTGCGTGTCGACGCTCGCACCAGACGTCCAGGCCGTGACCGGCATGTTGCTGTGCTTGGCGGCGAGCGCAGGATTTCGAATGAGTGTTGAGAGTTTGGGGTCTCGCAGCGCCACAGGGTGCAGTCGGCGGATTTGCGAGAGGGGTAGCTTGCCGCGTTTGGCCTGCAACTTGGCATGCGGGATGCGGGCGACCTGTTCGACGGCTTCCAGGAAGGCCTGGCCATGCTGACGCAAGCGGGCCAGCAGCACCAGGTCGGGAAACAGCCCTGGTCGGCCATCGCTGCCGAACGCCAAGGTCGCCGCACTGATCCCGCCCAGTTGGCGAGGGTAGAGTGCACGTACCTGTGCGACCATTTCCTCGAATGGCAGGTTGTCGGCCTTGGATGTCGCCGAACCTACTTGCAGGAAATATTCATCGACCAATCCCGTCGGGCGCAGGACCTCCACGCGCACGCGCCCGGCGTAAAGCTCGGGCGTCCAGCGAAACCATCCGCGTGCCGACAATAGCTCCTCATCATCCACATACAGAAGGCAACCGTCCTGGTCTGGTTTGAGCTCATACCGGGCGTCTTCCTCGAACCCGTCCAGCACTACGCCAATCTGTGCGACTACCTGTGTCTGCGCTGCATGTTTCACGCGCCTGCGAATGGTCAGCATGAATCAGCGCCAGAAGCGTGCGGAGCCGGTTTCCACGAGGTCTTCGCGCAAGGCATGGACCTTTGCTCCACAGCGAGTGAGGCCATGTTCGAGCAGCACTTCATGAACCCGTGCAAGCGCTCTCTCGAACCGGGGCGAATGTTCGCCACGCAGCTTGGGCAGCACCCTGGCGTAGATGACGTCATCCAGTGCACTGAGGTCGGCATCGCCGACGTTGCGGAACGTCAGGTAGTTCAGTACATCGTTGATCGTGCGCCAGCCAAAATGCAGCCGAACCGGCTCCAGCGCCTCAACCAGTTGGCGCAGCAATGTGCGGGTCCGTTGGCGCACGCTCTCGGGCAGCGAGGCGGTTGACCAGCCTGGGAAACGCTCGACATCGATGTCCCAGAACTCCAGGGTATAGGCCCGGTCGAGTACCTTGTCCGACAGCCCGTGAGTGGTTTCATCCATGTTCAAGGTTCCGATGATGGCCAGGTTCGCGGGATAGCGAACCTGCATCGGGATCTGGCCGACGGCATCACCGAGCTGATGGAGCTCGATATGACCATGTGTCTCCATCGCTGACAGAATCGGCGCCATGTACTGCTCTGGATGGGACAGGTTCATCTCGTCGAGGATGGCCACGAAGGGGATGTCCGGGTTGTCTGCAGCCTGTAGCAGCAGTTCCAGGAAGGGGGTGCTCAGGTAGGTGGACTCCTGAATCGGACTCACGTAGCCCAGCAATGGGCTGGGGTCGTACCAGCCTGGCTGAACGGGGATCATCCGTATCCTGTGCGTTTCGTGCGGTTCAACCTGGCACAGTGCCTGGGCGTACTTGAGCGCCAATTGCGTCTTGCCAGATCCGGATATGCCCGAAAGCACAGCGAAGTGCCGCACGGGGTGGCTCCACAAGCCTGCATGAAGTTCGCTGACCAACTTCCCGTCCAGCGCGAGCTGGTCGCCGAAAAGCTGGTCGAGACGTTCTTTCATGTGCGCCGCGGTAGGTAGCTCTGCCCGGTCACGCAACGATTCTGGCGTCTCACCATCCTCCTGCATCTCTCCCGCCAGGGTTTCCGGTGTCCAGTCGATCATTCTTTCCCAGCGCTGGCCGCGCTCGGTCAACTGCAGAAGCTTGCCAGCGGTCTGAACAATCAGCCCCAGCGAAATGAACCAACCGATGATCGACGAGGGCGTGAAACTTGTGGTCCAGCCAGGATTCACCGATTGCAGCAAGTCGATCAGCTGCACCTTGCGTTTTGGGCCAGTTGCCAAGGCCTTGAGCAGGTGGTCGGTACCCAGCACGCGGGTCAACAAGTGGTCAGCAAACTCGTCCGGGTCCTGGCTCTCCAGCAGGTTCATGCCGCGTGCCGTCAGCTGGTAGCTGTCGCCGTCGCGCTTACACAGGTCGAACTCTCGGGAGATCACATTGATCATTGTCCCGATACTGTTGTCGGCCAGGTTGGGATTGTGCTGCCTGAGCAGATCGGCGAACTCCTCCCGGGTAACGCCCTCATCGAGCTCCGGTAGCAGGGCCAGCAGGGTCTGCAGGCCGCCGGCGAGGGAAGTGAGCCCTTTGCGTCGCACAAGGGCGGGCAGGGGGGTAAGGTCGTCGTCGTTGGCGGGTTGCGAAACGGAGCCCTCGGGGGCGGTGCTCGTTTCCAGGCGTTCATACAGCAGCCAGGGCACGCATACCTGCGTCACCAGCGATGCATGGTTCGTGCAGGCTTTCAAGGCTTGATCGGTCCTGGCGCGAATGGCCCTGTGCATTTGCACGGGATGGTCGTGGCGGTTGCCGCCGAGCTTGCGGTGCAGTGTCTTGAGCCGCCCAAGGTCCGACAGCGTGGTGAAGTGCTCAGGATACAGCGCGCAAAGTACGCGGTTGAGTTTCAACCAGGGCATACGGTCGCACAGCTTGCGCAGCCTGCTCACCAAGCCTTCATAGAGTTCGATCAACTGAGACTCCACTTGCACGGGATTACCGGGCAAGATTTTGTCAGCAGCGGCGGCGAACCACAGGACGAACGACTCATCCTGCAACGCCGGTTCGATTCGTACATGGCCGTTGCCAGTACTGGTCACTGGGTTGTCATTCCATAGCTTGAGCAGGAATTGCGCGTCGAGCAGATCAACAGGGTCTCGCTTGCGGACCTGCTCGAGGAACCCTTCGAGTTCCCTCATCCAGCCGTGAGTGCCTTTGTGCAGAATCGAGCTGGCGAGGATGGACTCGATATGCCCCTGCAGTTCCTTTTCTGTCACAACCCTTATGCTCACGGATCCCTCTGCTGTGCTTGTCGTTTTACGAACGCAGCATGCTAATGCGTCTGCTGTCATATGGCTATGAGCTATCACCGTAAAATCGAGAAGCGCACGCAGCGGCGAACAGGCGCGTGCATGGCGAGGGTCACGGATAGCATGCCAGGCCAAACAGCCCGCCTTTTAACATCGCATCCCTCTGCTACCCTTGCCACTCAGCACCGAAGCTGAAATCAGTCGCTGGCAGTTCAAGCGTTCACCTCCCGGGCTTCGACTTACCCATTTCGTGCGGTATGACCCACCAGGGAGGTGCGAATGCGCACTCGATTGTCCTGCGTCCTGGCCGTAATGCTGGCGTTGCATGGCGCCCCTACGCTCGCCGAGACGGCGACCCCCGGCCCGGCGGCGCCCGAGCCCGCCGCCACCAAGCAGGCGGTGTTCACCCAGGAGCAACTGGACCAGATGCTCGCGCCTATCGCCCTGTACCCCGACCCGCTGCTGGCGCAGGTGCTGATGGCCAGCACCTACCCGGGCGAGGTTGCCGAAGCGGTCAACTGGTCGAAGGCTCACCCGGACGCCAAGGGTGATGACGCGGTCAAGCAGGTGGCCAGCCAGCCCTGGGACCCCAGCGTGCAGGCGCTGGTGGCCTTCCCCCAGGTGCTCGCCACGCTGGGCCAGGACCCGGTCTGGGTGCAGCGCCTGGGCGATGCGTTTCTGGCCCAGCCGGACGACCTGATGAACGGCGTACAGCGCCTGCGCCAGCAGGCCAAGGCCGCCGGCAACCTGCAGAGCAACCAGTACCAGAACGTCACCGTGCAGGCCGCGCCGGCCAGTCAGAGCGCCCCGGCCAGCAACCAGACCATCATCATCCAGCCCGCCGACCCGCAGACGGTCTATGTGCCTACCTACAACCCCACGACCACCTACGGCACCTGGGCCTACCCGGCCTCGCCGCCGGTCTACTATCCGCCGCCGCCGGCCTATTACCCGGGCCAGGCGCTGGTTGCCGGGCTGGCCTTCGGCACCGGGGTGGCGATCGTCGCCTCGCTGTGGGGCGACTGCGACTGGAACAACCATGACGTAGACATCGACGTGAATCGCTACAACAGCATCAACCGCAATAACCAGATCAACAACATCAGCAACAACAAGTGGCAGCACAACCCCGTGCACCGCGACGGCGTGCCGTACCGCGATGCCCGCAACCGCGAGCAATACGGCCGCCAGCTGGACGGCGCGCGCGACCGCGCCGCCTACCGTGGCGACGATGCGCAGCGTGCAAGGGCGCGGCAGAACGCGCTCAGTTCGATGGACCGCCACGGCATCGAGCGGCCTGCCAGCAACAATGTGCAGGCCCGCGAGCGCATGCGCGAGGCACAGGCCGAACGCAACAACAATCCGCGCCTGGCCGAACGCCGCCAGGACGCGCCACGCGCCAACCAGGGCGGGCAGCTCAACCAGCGTCGCCAGAACGAAGGCCAGGCCCGCCAGCAGGTGGCGCAACGTCAGAACACCGGTCGTGCCCGCAACAATGCCTTCGATGGCGTGCGCGCGCCGTCGAGCAGCAGCGCCCAGGCCAGCCGCGGGCGCACCAGCCAGGCCTTCGCCCAGCGCGGCAGCGCGCCGCGCGCCAGCGGGCAGCAGGTTTCCCGTCCGAGCTTTTCCGGCGGGCGTCAACGGGGAGGAGGCCGCCGATGAACGCGCGCATCTTGAGTGCCTGGTGGCTGGCCGCCAGCCTGGCCTGGCCCAGCCTGGCGACGGCCCAGGAAGTGTTCGCCACCCCGCAGGCGGCCGTCGACGCCTTCGTTGCCGCGCTGGGTACCCAGCCACCTGACGAAGCACGTTTCGGCAAGCTGCTCGGCGAGGACTGGCGCACCTACATACCGCGTGGCGGGGTGCAGCACCGCGACGTCGAGACCTTCCTCGAGCAGTACCGCGCCGAACACCGCATCGAACACACCGGCGAGCGTGGCGCGGTGCTGGCGGTGGGGCGCGACGGCTGGACCCTGCCGATCCCCCTTGCCAAGGGCGCCGAAGGCTGGCGCTTCGACCTCAAGGCAGGTAGCGCCGAGATCCGTGCCCGGCGCATCGGCCGCAACGAACTGGCGGCGCTGCAATCGATGCTGGCCTACCACGACGCGCAGATGGAGTACGCCAGCCAGGACCGCAACGGCAACGGCGCGCTGGAGTACGCCCGCAAGATCTTCAGCACGCCCGGCGAGCACGATGGCCTGTACTGGGCCGACGAAAGCGATGGCCAGATCAGCCCGCTGGGCCCATTGTTTGGCCAGGAGGAAGCCGGCGACGACTGGCATGGCTACCACTTCCGCATCCTCGACGCCCAAGGGCCATCGGCACCCGGTGGCGCCTACGACTACCTGATCGGCGACCGCATGATCCGCGGCTTTGCCCTGGTCGCCTGGCCGGCCCGTTACGACGACAGCGGGGTGATGAGCTTCATGATCAGCCACGACGGCGAGGTGTTCGAAAAGGACTTGGGGCCCGACGGCGAAAAAGTGGCCCGGGCGATGAAAGAGTTCGACCCGGACAGCAGCTGGACGGTGGTGGCGGTGCAGGGCAAGTAGTGGGCTCCCGGTAAGGGTGATCATCCAGCCCGCATCGCTGGCAAACCGGGTTTTGGGGTTCAGGGGAGGGCACACATGCCAAATGACGGCAGCCTGTTGCAGGCGACGGTGGTTTTCCTGCTGGCGGTGGTGCTTCTGGTACCACTGGCCCAGCGCCTGAAACTGGGGGCGGTGCCGGGCTACCTGCTGGCCGGCATTCTCATCGGCCCGTCGGTGATGGGGCTGATCGACAACCCGCACAATGTCGCACGGCTGTCGGAGATGGGCGTGGTGATGCTGTTGTTCGTCATCGGTCTGGAACTCTCGCCACGGCGCTTGTGGACCATGCGTCGGGCGCTGTTCGGCATCGGTTCGTTGCAGGTGGGGCTGACCGCGCTGGTGCTCGGGCTGCTGGCCTGGCTGCTGTTCGGCCAGGCCCCGGCCACCGCCGTGGTGCTGGGGCTGGGCTTGGCACTGTCGTCCACCGCCTTCGGCCTGCAAGTGCTGGCCGAGCGTAAAGAGCTGGGCAAGCCCCATGGCCGCCTCGCGGTGGCCATTCTGCTGTTCCAGGACATCGCGGCCATCCCCCTGATCGCCGTGGTGCCATTGCTCGGTGGCGGCGTCGGGACCGCCGACGAAGGCACCTGGCCGCTGCTGGCGGTGCTGTTGGGTATCGGGGTGGTGGTGATCGCCGGGCGCTACCTGCTGCGCCCGGTGTTTCGCTGGACGGTGGGCAGTGGCCTGCATGAGCTGTCGACCGCCACCGCGCTGCTGCTGGTGCTGGGGACGGCCTGGCTGATGGAGCATGTCGGCGTGTCGATGGCGTTGGGCGCGTTCCTCGCCGGGGTGCTGGTGGCCGAGTCGGAGTTCCGCCACGAGCTGGAGTCGCAGATCGAGCCGCTCAAGGGCCTGTTGCTGGGGTTGTTCTTCGTGGGTGTGGGCATGACCGCCGACCTGCGCCTGCTGGCCGGCATGCCGCTGCAGGTGCTGGGGCTGACCGTGCTGCTGGTGGCGCTCAAGCTGCCGCTGCTGTGGGGCATCGGCCGCCTTTTCGGCGGTCTCGACCGACCCCAGGCGCTGTGCCTGGCGGTGGTGCTGGCGTCCGGGGGCGAGTTCGCCTTCGTGGTGTTCAAGCTCGGCTTGCAGCACCAGGTGCTGGAGCAGCGGGTGCACGATCTGTTGGTGCTGGCCATCACTCTGTCGATGGCCCTGGTGCCGCTGGTGATGATGGCCCTGGCCCGGCAGTTGCGCCCCGCCGATCAGGCCGACCTGACGCAGGAACCGCCGCAACTGGAAGACGCCCCGCAGGTGGTGATCGCCGGCTTTGGCCGCCTGGGGCGTGCTATCGGGCGCATGCTGCATGCCGAAGGCATTCGCGTGGTGGCCCTGGACGCCACGGCTGAAGCCCTTGCGCGCAAGGCCCGGCCACGCGGCGATGGCCCCACGGTGTTCTACGGCGACCCATCGCGCTCGGAAATCCTGCGCGCGGCGAAGGTCGAGCAGGCCGCGCTGGTGATCGTCGCCGCAGATGACGCGCAGAGCAACCAGAAGACCGTCGACGTACTCGTGCACCTGTACCCCAAGGCCCAGGTGATCGCCGCCGCACGCAATCACCGTGACGTGCTGCGCCTGCTCGACCTGGGGGTCAACCCGGTGCGCGAGACCTTCCATTCCAGCCTCGAGATGGCCCGTCGCGCCTTCATTGCGCTGGGCCGCAGCGAGGCGCAGGCGGCCGCCTGGGTGCAGCGTTATCAGCAGCAGGAGGCGCATTGGCTGCTCGAGCAGCATCGCCAGGGCACGGCGCTGGATGAGGAGGGACCACCCGCCGCCGACCGAGCCGAACCCCCTGCCGCCACCGTGATTCGACCAGGAGATGACGGATGATGCCGAGTTTCAAGCTGGACAGCGAATTGTCGCGCGGGATGCTCGACGTGTTGATCAAGGCCGGGCTGGTGGCGGCGCTGGTGCTGTTCGCCTACCGGGTGTTCCAGCCGTTCCTCGACCTGATGCTCTGGGCGGTGATCCTGGCGGTCACCCTGTACCCGCTGCATGGCCGGATCAAACGCCTGACCGGGATGCGCGAGGGCTATGCCGCGACCCTGGTGGTGGTGTTGCTGCTGCTGGTGCTGCTGGTGCCGATCTATCTGGTGGTGGCGTCGATCATCGAGTCGATGGACAGCCTGACGAACCTGGTCAAGAGCGGCGCCTGGCAAGTACCCCCACCCCCGGACTCGGTGGCCGGCTGGCCGCTGATCGGGCCACGGCTGCACGACGTCTGGCTGGCGGCGTCGCAGAGCCTGAGCAGCGTGCTCGCCAACCAGGCGTCCAACCTCAAGAGCGCCGCCCTCGCGGTGCTGGGCGCCGCCGCCAGCGCGGGTGGGGCTTTGCTGATGTTCATCGGCGCGATCATCATCGGCGGGGTGATCATGGCCTTCGGCGAGAACGGCCAGCGCGCCGCGCTACGCATCGCCATGCGCGTGTCCGGCGAGGAGCGCGGCAAGCCCATCGCCAAGTTGTGCACGTCGACCATCCGCGCGGTGGCCCAGGGGGTGATCGGCATCGCCTTCATCCAGATGCTGCTGATCGGCGTCGGTTTCGTGGTCAAGGGGGTGCCGGCCGCCGGCATGCTGGCGATCGTCATCCTCATACTGGGCATCGCCCAGGCCCCGGCGACGCTGGTCACCCTGCCGGTGATCGGCTACGTGCTCTACAGCGAGGGCTTCAGCCTGGTGACCATCGTGTTCGCCGTGTACACCTTCGTCGCCGGCCTGGCCGACAACGTGCTCAAGCCGCTGCTGCTGGGCCGTGGGGTGGACGTGCCGATGCCGGTGGTGCTGATCGGCGCCCTGGGCGGGATGGTGGTGCAGGGCATCATCGGCCTGTTCCTCGGCCCGGTGATCCTGGCGGTGACCTACAACCTGTTCTGGCAGTGGGTGGACCAACAGGTCCCCGCCCGGCCCGACGAGCCCGCGGTGTGAGCGGGGGCCTGCCATGCCCGGGTCACCACGTCGTTGCGCCTTGAGCCTGCTGGTGCTGCTGGCGGGCTGTACCCAGGTCGGGCCGGACTTCAGCCCGCCGCAGGATCCCTGGCTGGACCGCTGGAGCACACCCTTGCTGAGCCAGGCCACCGCCCCTGGGGGCGACCTGCGCCAGTGGTGGCAACTGTTCGCCGACCCCACCCTCGACGCATTGATCGCCGAAGCCGAGGCGCACAACACCAACCTGCAGGTGGCCGGCCTGCGTATCGCCGAGGCCCGGGCGCAGCTGGCCATCGTGCAGACCGGGCGCTACCCGCAGTTGCAGCAACTGCGCGCGCAGAGCCTGTACCTCAAGCAGGATCAGTCCGGCACCTCGAGCGCGCGCGACTCGGTGTTCTGGCAGTCGAGCCTGGGTTTCGACATCGCCTGGGAGATCGACTTCTGGGGGCGCTTCAGCCGCGCCGTCGAGTCGGCCGACGCGGTGTACTTCGCCTCCCAGGCCAACTACACGGACGCCCTGGTGCTGCTGCGCGCGCAGGTGGCCGACAGCTACTTCGCCCTGCGCACCACCGAGGCGCGGCTGGACATCGCCCGGGACAACGCGCGGCGCCAGGCACGCAGCCTCGAAATCACCGAGCGGCTGTTCCGCCATGGCGAGAACGACGAACTCGACTGGCAGCAGGCACGTACCCAGCTGCTGGCCACCGAGGCCACCATTCCGGAGTTCGAGAACCAGCTCAATGCCTTGCGCAACGTGCTCTGCTCGCTGCTGGGCCGCCCCCCGGGCCTGCTGCCGGAGCTGGACGCCCGGCACGCTCAGCTGCCGCTGCCGGACCGCGCCGTGTTGCAGGCCGTGCCGGCAGAGCTGCTGCGCCGGCGCCCGGACATCCGCGCCGCCGAGCAGGCCGTGGCGGCGCAGTCGGCGCTGGTGGGGGTGGCCGAGGCCGACCTGTACCCACAGTTGAGCCTGCTCGGCAGCATCGGCTGGAGCCTGGCTTCGGCCAGCCATGTGCCTGACAGTTTCGACATTGCCGCCGGCCCCGGGCTGATCTGGAACCCGTTCGATTATGGGCGGCGCAAGAATACCGTGCGTGTCGAGGACGCCCGCCTGCAGCAGCTGATCACCCTTTACCACCAGCAGGTGCGCGAGGCGGCGCGCGAGGCGGACGACGCCGCCAGCGCCCTGGTGCGGGCGTTGCAGAGCGCAGCCATCCGCGACCGCGCCTCGGCGGCGGCGAGCCGCTCGCTGGACTTGGCCAGCGCGCAGTATCGCGAGGGCTTCGCTGACTTTCAGCGGGTGCTCGACGCCCAGCAACTGCTGTTGCAGCAACAGGATGGCTACCTGGTCAGCCGTGGCAATGCGGTGGGCAGCCTGGTGGCGCTGTACAAGGCGCTCGGCGGTGGCTGGGAGCGCCGTGTGCCGACCATCGACGCGCCGACCCGGCGGCAGATGGAACAACGCACCGATTGGGGCGACCTGCTCGATGAACAAGGTGACGCGCAATGACTGACACAACCACGCCAGCCCCCGACCGCAGCCTGCGCTGGGTCCTGTTGCTGATCGTCATGAGCCTGGCCTGGTACCTGCTCGCCGACCGCTTCACCCCCTACACCCAGCAGGCTCGCCTGCAAGCCTACGTGGTGCCGGTGAGCGCCGAGGTGGCCGGGCAGGTACGGCGGGTGGCGGTGGGCAACAACCAGGAGGTGCGCCGCGGCGAGCTGCTGTTCGAGCTGGACCCGGAGCAGTACCGCATCGCCCTGAGCCGGGCCCAGGCCGACTATGATGCGGCGCGGCGCCAGGTCGGCGCCCACACCGCCGGCATCGATTCGGCCCAGGCCTCGCTGGCCGCGGCCCAGGCCAACGAGCGCAAGGCGCGCCAGGACGCCGAGCGCCTGCGGCGCCTGTACGAGGAAGACCAGGGCACGGTGTCGGTGCGCCGCCTCGAAGGCGCCCAGGCCACCTACGAGCAGGCGCGCAGCCAGGTGGCCGCGGCCCGTGCCGAAGTCGAGCGGGCCAGGGAGCAGGAAGGTGGCAGCGACGACGACAACGCCCAGTTGCGCAGTGCCGCCGCCAACCTGGAAAAGGCCCGGCTCGACCTGGCGCGCACCCAGGTGCGCGCCGACTCCGACGGGCGTATCACCGACCTCAAGGTGGACGTGGGGCACTATGTGGGGGCCGGCAGCCCGCTGATGACCCTGATCGCCACCCACGACCTGTGGATCAGCGCCGACATGACCGAGAACAACCTCGGCCGCCTGCGCAGCGGCACACCCGTGCTGGTGGTGCTCGACAGCCTGCCGGGCGAGGTGCTACACGGGCGCATCCGCAGCATCGGCCAGGGTGTCAGCAGCGGCCAGGCGCCGCCACCGGGGCAACTGCCGACGGTGCAGAACAGCCGCGAGTGGCTGCGTTCGGCGCAACGCTTCCCGGTGATCGTCGGGCTCGACCCGGACCAGCAGGTGGACCCCACGCAACTGCGCGTCGGCGGCCAAGCCGAGGTGATGGCGCTGCCCGGGGAGGGCAACCCGCTGAACCTGCTCGGGCGGCTGTTCATGTGGTGCATGAGTTGGCTGTCGTATGCCTATTGAACTGCGCCGCCGCCGCGCGCTGCGCCTGGCCTGGGGCGCGGCCATGAGCCTGGCGGCGAGTTTCGGCATCGGCTTGCCGGTGCCGGTACTGGCACCGGTGCTGTGCGTGCTGCTGCTGGCGATGCGCAACACCGCGCTACCGCTGCGCATGGCCCCGGTGCTGACGCTGCTGGTGCTGCTCAGCTGCGGCAGCGGCCTGCTGCTGATCCCGCTGCTGCGCCACGCGCCGCTGAGCGGCGTGCTGCTGGTGGCGGTCGGCCTGCTGCTGGTGTTCCGCTGGGCGCTGCGCGGGGGCAATGGTTTGCTGGCTAACTTGCTGGTGATCGGCCTGACCATGATCGCCGCCGCCGGTACCAGCGATTTCACCCTGGCGCTGTCGGTGGTCGAGGCAATGGCCAAGGGCATGTTGCTGGCGGTGCTGTGCACCCTGGTGGCCCACTGGCTGTTCCCGGAGCCGGCCGATGCGCCCGCCGCACCGGTCACGCCAAGCCTCGACCCGCGCGAGGCCGGCTGGATCGCCCTGCGTGCCACGCTGATCGTGATGCCGGCGTTCCTGCTCGCCCTGGTCGCCCCGGACCGTTTCATGCCACTGATCATGAAGTCGGTGAGCCTGGGCCAGCAGGCTGGCGAGACCGACGCGCGCCAGGCGGCCCGCGAGCTGGTGGGTTCGACCTTGCTGGCCGGAGTGCTGGCGATACTGGTGTGGGGCGCGTTGAGCCTGTTCGTGCACCTGTGGATGTTCTTTCTCTGGGTGCTGCTGGCCGCGCTGTGGCAGGCGCGGCGCCTGCAACGGCTGGTGGCGAGCCGGCATGCTCCGGCGTTCTGGGTCAGCTGCCTGACCACCATGCTGATCCTGCTTGGTCAGTCGGTGCAGGACAGTGTCGCCGGGCAGGACGTGTACCGGGCGTTTGCCGTGCGTCTGGCGCTGTTCCTGCTGGTATCGCTGTATGCCAGCGCCATGCTGGTGTGGATCGACCGGCGCCGGGCCGCGCTGTAGGCGCTACTCGACGATGGCGAGCCACGGCCAGCGCGCCCGGTAGCTTTCGGCCTTGGCGCGGAACATTTCCGGCTGGTGGTTGAGCGGATTGCTGCGCAGCAGGTCGTGCTGCAGGTCGTCGAGGCCATGGGTGCTGTACAGCTCGCCACTGGCGATGTCCAGGCCCAGGCAGGTCGAGCTGACCAGGTAGCGGTCGATGCCGTCGGTGACTTTGGCAAGGCGCGGGTAGGGCACGCCGAAGCGCGTGGTGTACCACAGGTGCACCCGGGCCTGGTTGCGCGCCTCCAGGGTGACGCCGAGGTCGGCGCCCAGCGCCTGGACGGCCTGGATCACTCGGTCCTCGGCCTCCCAGGAGAGATCCTGGTCGAAGTAGATGATGTCGTAGTCCTTGACGCCCCAGCCCGGTTCGCGACCTGCGCGGTGGTTCCACAGGGCCTGGAACAGGCAGCCGGCGGTGAGCATGCCGCCGGGCAGGTCGAGTGCTGGCAGGCGCTCGAGCAGAGTACGGTTGATCGGGTTTTCCAGCGCCAGCGCGATCACGCGCTCCGGGGTGAGTGGCGGCATCGTCCAGTCCTTGGCAATGGCAGGGGGCTGCGAGAATAACCGGTTCGGTTGGCGGTGTTAACCGCGTGCCGAGGTGGAGCGGGTGGCCGTTTCGGTCACCACTTGCTGCTGGTCCGCACGCAGCACGGCAAGCCTGCGTTGTTCGTATTGCTCCTGGCTGAGCCCTTGGCGTTGCAGCGCTTCGAGCTGTAGCTGGCGCGCTTCGCTGGCAGTGAAGGGGCGCAGTTCGGGGTGGTTGGCGCAACCGCTCAATACGGCGATGGCCAAGGCGGCGAGCAACAGGCGGGGGGTGTTCATCGGGCGCTTTCCATGATCGGTGGATCGATGGAGCGAGCATAGGGCGCACGCCCGATGAGGAGAAATTGCCGCGCTCGATAGTGACTATCGAGCGCGGCAACGGGCGGTCAGAACTTGTAGTTCACGCTGGCTTCGAGGGTGCGCGGCGCGCCTGGGGTGGCCAGGTCGACCGAACCGTGGGCCGAGGCATAGTAGTCGCGGTCGAAGGCGTTCTTCAGGCGCAAGGCCGCATCCCAGTGCTGCACGCTGTACAGCAAGGCGGCGTCGAAGGTGGTGTAGGCCGGCATCACCACCTTGTTGTCCAGTGCGGTGTAGCGGTCGTCGACGTAGTTGGCGCCGGCGGCCACGCGCCACTCGGGGGTGAGGGTACGCACCAGCCAGACGTTGGCGCTGTTGCGTGGCGTCAGGGTGGGCACCTGGCCTTCGTTGGCCACGCCGTTGGTCTTGCTGTTGGACTTGGTGATCTCGGCGTCCAGGTAGGCGTAGCCGGCATACACCTGCCATTTGTCGCTGAGTTGGCCGCTGAGGGTCGCCTCGAAGCCGTCGGTGCGCTGTTCGCCGGCGAGGATGGTCAGGTTGGGGTTGGCCGGGTCGGCGGTCTTCATGTTGGTGCGTTCGAGGCGGAACACCGCCGCGGTCAGCGACAGGCGGCTGTCGAGCAGGTCCCACTTGGCGCCCACTTCATAGTTGGTGGTCTCTTCCGGCTCCAGGCCCGCGTTGGTCGGCGAGACCGCGAACACTTCGCCCGAAGGCTGGTAGCTGCGGCTGACCGACACGTAGTAGGACTGGATCTGGTCAGGCTGGAACACCAGGCCTGCACGTGGGCTCCAGGTCTTGTCGGTGCGGTCGAGGTCGACGTTCTGTACCCGGGCGTCGTTGTACTCCTGGCCGAAGATGTCGTAGCGCACGCCTAGCAGGGCCTTCCATTGCGAGGTCAGCTCAATCAGGTCCTGCACGTAGAAACCGCTGGTCTGCTGGTAGTTGGTGCCGTTGGACGTCAGGTTGGCGGCGTGGTCCGGCACGCCCACCAGAGCGTCGCGGTACACCGGCACGCGGGCCACGTTGTTCTGGCTGTAGACGCGCTGGTACTTGTCCTGGAAGCCGACTTCCACGCCGTACAGCAGGTTGTGCTGCATGCCGGCCAGTTGCGCCTGCTGCTTGAGCTCGGTCTGGTTGAACACACCGCTCTCATCGCGCGCGACGTTGCCGCGGTTGAGCTTGACCAGCAGTTCGCCGTTGGGCGCGGTGACGAAGCGGGTCGGGCTGCTGTCGGCCAGGGTGTTGTTGCGGTCCAGGTCGTAGCGGTAGTAACGGCTGGTGTTGGTCAGGGTGAAGTCGTCGTTGATGCGGTAGTCGAGGCTGGCGGTGAACGAGAACACCTCGCTGCGGGCATAGTCCTGCGAGGCGTTGCCCGAGCCGAAGCGCTTGTCGCGGTCGACGTTGGCCGGGCGGTTGCCCACGGCCGGGATGCCGAAGTCGATCAGGCGCTTGTCGTACAGGTAGGTGGCGCCGAGGTTCAGCTCCAGGTCGTCGGACAGCTTGAACCAGGCCGACGGGGCGATGGCCTTGCGGTCGGTGTAGCCGTCGTCGCGGAAGGTGTCGCTGTCTTCGAAGGCACCGGTGACGCGGTAGGCCTGGTTACCCTCGGGGGCGGCCCAGCCGCTGTCGAACTGGGTGCGGCGCTTGCCCTCGGTGTCGAGGGTCATGCCCACTTCCTGCTTCGGCGCCAGGCCCGGCTTTTTGCTGATGCTGTTGATCAGGCCACCGGACGAGCCACGGCCGTAGAGCACGGCGGCAGGGCCCTTGATCACTTCGACGCGCTCGACGTTGGAGAGGTCGCGAAAGTACAGGGCATCGTCGCGAATGCCATCGATGTACATGTCACCGATGGCGCTGAAGCCGCGAATGGTTACCTGGTCGCGTTGACCGTCGCCGTTCGACAGGCCGACGCCGGGCACGTTCTTGAGCACGTCTTCCATGGACTGGGCGCCCTGGTCCTTGATAACGCTTTCGGGCACCACGTTGACGGTCTGCGGGATATCGCGCAGCGGTGCGTCGATCTTCAGCGCGCTCTTGCTCTCGCTGGCCTTGTAGCTCTGCTGCTCGTAGGCGCTGGTCACCGAGGTGGCCGGCAGGGCCAGCGGGTCCTGGGTCTGCGCGTGGACAGCAGGGGTGACCAGCAGGCCCAGCATCGACAGGGACACGGGAGCAACAGACTTTTTCGCCATGGTAATACGACTCGTTGTTGTTTGAGGTGGCGAATGGTAATGGTTCGCAAATGTAAAGCAAGTGTAAAGATGAAATATTCGGAAAAATATTTATCTTGTGGGTGGCTATTCATTGGGGTGTGTTTCTTTGTCGCGATGGGGCTTACGGGCCCTCATCGGATTTGGGTAATCAGGATTGGGTAATGGCCACCAGGTGCCTGCCGATGTTTTTGCAGCGTCTATGAGATCGAGCGCCGCCCGCGCGGCGCATCGCTGGCAAGCCAGCTCCCACATTTGTTTCGGGCCAGTCACTCCTGCAAGGTCATCACTGTCCGCCTTTTTGGTCCGACTCGATTCCGAGGCGGGCGCTGATGACGATGCGCCTGTCTCAAGACATGCGCCAAGGCGGGCAGCGGTACCTTCACAGACATAATTGGCCCGAAACAGATGTGGGAGCTGGCTTGCCAGCGATGCGCCGCGCGGGCGGCGCTCGATCTTGAGAGCGCTGCAGAACTATCGCCATGCACCTGGTGGCCCTCACCCAGTCTCCTGCCATGCACCTGGTGCCCCACCTACGATCCCAAGGCATGCCGCCGCCGGCTACCCCCTCAACGCGGCATGTACCCCAACTGCCAAGCCCGTGGAATAAACCGGCTCACCAAGGCCAGCACGCAGGCCAGGCCACAGCTTGCAAACAACGCCATCAACCCCAGCCGTTGCTCCAGCCAGGCGCCGATGGCCGCGCCTAGCAGCATTCCGCTCCAGGGCACCAACTGCACCCGCCAGCCATGCCGCCGCTCGCCCAGCAACCAGCGCCCCAGCCCGCGGCCAAACCGCGATAGCGCACCGGTGACATAGGTCAGGCCGATCGGCAGGCCATTCACCTGTTCGACCACGGCATTGAGCATGCCCATGGCCAGGATCGCCGCGACCAGCGCCGGGAAGCTCCTCGCCAGCGGCCAGGCGGCGGCAAAGGCAAGCAGGCCGGCGACCACCAGCAACAAGGGTGAGGCTCGCCGGCGGAAGTGCCGGGCCAGCAGTACCCCCAGGGCATTGCCCAGCACGAAACTTAAGATCGCCAGGGCCAGGCGCAGCATCAACGCCAGGTCGGCTTGGCTGATGGCCACCGCCAGGCGCGTGGTATTGCCGCTCATGAACGAGACGAAATCACCCAGCGCCAGCAGGCCGATGGCGTCGGTCATGCCCGCCAGCACCGACAGCCCGGCCACCAGCCCCAGGCCGACGCGGCCGCGCAGCACCTGGAGCCTGGCGCGGCGGGCACTGTGCAGGGAAGAGGCGGTGGGCAGCATGAGGGTATGTCTCCGGCAGTGGGGCCCCGATCTTATACCGGCGCCTAGGCCTTGCGCATGGGCACGTAGGGGAGCTCCAGGCCGCTCGATTTCATAGGCGCTGGAAAACACCGGCAGGCACCTGGTGGCCATTACCCAATCCTGATTACCCAGGGCCGGCGGTGTGCCGCCCAAGGGCCTGTCTTGGGATCGCATGTGGGCCACCAGGTGAAGGGCGACAGATTTGCAGCGCTCTCAAGATCGAGCGCCGCAACACTGTCGACATGCGCCTGGTCGCCCTCAAACGATCCCAAGGCAGGCGCGGCTGTAGACGATACGCGGTAATTGCAATGGCACCCAGGCATACCACGCAGTGGGCCGGCGCAATCAGCCGCTGCTGGCGATCCCCGGGCGGCAAGGCCATGCTGCGGGCTCCCCACGGCTGGCCGCGAGGCATGCGATGCAAAAGGAAACGCCGGTAGTCCTGATCAACGGCCTGATTGGCTGCCTGGATCATCCAGCACTTCACGACACCCTGCCTACCCAGGTGATCGCCCCCGACCTGCTTGGCTATGGCACGTTGCAGGACACCGCGCCGAAACTGATCGATATTGCCGCCCAGGTCGAGCACCTGCACCGCCAATTGCAGGCGCGCAACGTGGCGCGGGCACACCTGGTCGGGCATTCGGTGGGCGGGGTGGTGGCGCTGATGTTCGCTTACCGCCACCCGCAGCAGGTGGCCAGCGTGACCAGTGTCGAAGGCAACTTCACCTTGAACGATGCGTTCTGGTCGGCAGCGGTGGCGCGCATGGACCGCGAAGCGGTCGAAGAGCTGCTGGCAAGCTATCGGGCTGATCCCGGCGCGTGGCTGGCGCGGGCCGGGGTCGGGCCCGATGCGCGACGGCTGGCCCTGGCGCAGCGTTGGCTGGCGCATCAGCCGGCCGCCACGTTGCAGGCCATGGCCGCTTCGGTGGTCGCGGTCACTGGCGCGGCCCGCTACCCACAGCAGCTGCAGGCGGTGTTTGCCGCTACGCCGGTGCACCTGGTGGCCGGCGAGCACTCACGCGCCGGCTGGGACGTGCCCCACTGGGCCGAGCGGGCGGCGGCAAGCTTTACCGAGCTTGCGGGTGTGGGCCACCTGATGATGCTCGAAGACCCGCAAGGCTTTGCCAGTGCCATCGCCCGCCTGCTCGGCTGACCACCACCCTCAGAACGAGCCGGTTTGGACTTCGCCACTGCGCACGTAATGGGCGAGCAGAACGCCCTTGGGGGTGGTGGCCGATTCCACCAGCTCGAAGGCAGCCGCTCGCGCATCATCACCGAACAGCCGCTTGCCACGGCCGAGCAGCAGCGGGTGGATCAGCAGCCTCAGCTCATCCACCAGGCCTGCGGCCAGTAGCTGGCGCACCAGTTCGCCGCTGCCCTGGGTCAGGAGCACGTCGCCGTCCTGTTGCTTGAGCGCGCGAACCGCGCCGGTCACATCCGCGCCCAAGCCATGGCTGTTGTGCCAGTGGAGTGAGCCGGGATGGTGGGTGGCAACGTGCTTGGGCACGCGATTGAACAGGTCGGCCAGCGAGCGATCGTCCGCTTGATGCTCAACGTGCGGCCAGTACCCGGCGAAGATGTCGTAGGTGCGCCGTCCCAATAGCAGCTCGAACGGCTGGCTGAACAGCGTCTGCATGGCCTGGCCGAAGGCTTCGTCTGCCAGCGGCGGGATCCAGCCGCCGTGGGTGAAGCCGCCGCTGGTGTCTTCCTGCGGGCCGCCGGGGGCCTGCATGACGCCGTCGAGGGTGATGAAGGCGGCGACGATAAGCTTGCGCATGGGGTGTTCCTCTTCAGGTTGCTGTTCGAGGGGTAGTCGAACGGGGCTGGCTGAAATCGACAGGAACGATAGAACATGGGCGACGCGTCGGCAGGTTCAATCGCCGGCAAGCCGGCGATTGCGCTGGTATGGGCGGGCCTGGTCTACAGCCAGTACGTCACCGCCCACCAGCCCAGCCCACCCATGACCACGGTGTAGGGCAGCGCCATCCACACCATGCGCCCGTAAGACAGGCGAATCAGCGGCGCGATCGCTGAAGTCAGCAGGAACAGGAACGCCGCCTGCCCATTGGGTGTCGCCACGCTGGGCAGGTTGGTGCCGGTGTTGATCGCCACTGCCAGGGTCTCGAAGTGCTCGCGGCTCATGGCGCCGCTGACGAACGCCTGCTTGACCTCGGTGATGTAGATGGTGGCAACGAACACGTTGTCGCTGATGGCCGAGAGCAAGCCGTTGGCCAGGTACAGCATGCCCGGCTGCTGCTCGGTCGGCAGCGCCAGCACCCAGGCGATCAGCGGGCTGAACAGCTGCTGCTGGTGGATCACCGCCACCACCGCGAAGAACACCACCAGCAGCGCGGTGAACGGCATGGCGTCCTGGAACGCGCGGCCCAGGCGGTGCTCGTCGGTGATGCCGGTGAACGCAGTGATCAGCACGATCACCAGCAGGCCGATCAGCCCCACCTCGGCGATGTGCAGGCCCAGGCAGACGATCAGGATCAGCGCCGCCAGCCCCTGCACCACCAGGGCGATGCGTTGCGCCGGGGTGCGTGCGGCGTCGTCTTCGGCGGCGTAGGCGGCCAGTACCTGGCGCACGCGCTCGGGCATCAGGGTGCCGTAGCCGAACAGGCGCAGCTTCTCCAGCAGCACGCAGGTGACCAGCCCTGCGGCCAGTACCGGCATCGACACCGGCGCGACCTTGAAGAAGAAGTCGGCGAAGTGCCAGCCCATCTCATGGCCGATCAGCAGGTTCTGCGGCTCGCCCACCAGGGTGCACACGCCGCCCAGCGCGGTGCCCACCGCGCCATGCATCAGCAGGCTGCGCAGGAAGGCGCGGAACTGGTTGAGGTCGTCGCGGTGCAGCTGTTCGACCTGGTGGTCGCTGTCCAGTGCCGACTCTTCGCGGGGGTTGGTGCCGGAGGCGACCCGGTGGTAGACCGCGTAGAAACCCACGGCGGCACTGATGATCACCGCGGTCACGGTCAGCGCGTCGAGAAACGCCGAGAGGAACGCCGACAGCACGCAGAACAGCAGGGCCAGCACGGCCTTGCTGCGCACCCCCAGCAGGATCCTGGAGAACAGGTACAGCAGCAGCTCTTTCATGAAGTGGATGCCGGCGACCATGAACATCAGCAGCAGGATCACCGGAAAGTTGTGCTGCAGCTCTTCATACAGCGCTTCGGGCGTGGCCATGCGCAGCAGCAGCGCTTCGACCAGCAACAGGCCGCCGGGCATCAGCGGGTAGCACTTGAGCGCCATGCCCAGGGTGAAAATGAACTGCAGCACCAGCGCCCACCCCGTGACCACCGGGCCGAGGGTTGCCAGCAGCAGCGGGTTGAGCAGCAGGAACAGGCAGATGACCGCCTTGTACCAGCGCGGCGACTGGCCCAGGAAACTGTGGGCGAGGGCGCTGGGCAGGGATTGCGACATGAATTTGTATCCTTTTGATTCAGCAGTGGCGCACGGTGCCGGATTGGGCCCCGGGGTGCAAGGCGTGCAGTCCCGCTTTTGGCACATGTGCGGCCTTATGGGTGCGCTAAGATCCTGCGCGTGAACCCTTTCCCCACAGGAGTGCCGTCCGTGACCGAATACACCGCATTCAAGGTTGAACTGACCGACAACATCGCCCATGTGCAGATCAACCGCCCGGACAAGATCAACGCGATGAATGCCGCCTTCTGGGAGGAGATCGTCGACATCTTCCAGTGGATCGACGACACCGACGCGGTGCGCGCCGTGGTGATCAGCGGCGCCGGCAAGCATTTCTCCTCGGGCATCGACCTGATGATGCTGGCCTCGCTGGCCGGCCAGCTGGGCAAGGACGTCGGCCGCAACGCCCGCCTGCTGCGCCGCACCATCCTGCGCCTGCAAAGCTCGTTCAATGCCGTGGACAACTGCCGCAAGCCGGTGCTGGCGGCGATCCAGGGTTACTGCATCGGTGGCGCCATCGACCTGGTCTCGGCCTGCGACATGCGCTACTGCGCCAGCGACGCGCAGTTCTCGATCAAGGAAATCGACATGGGCATGGCCGCCGATGTCGGCACCCTGCAACGTTTGCCGCGTATCATCGGCGACGGCATCATGCGCGAGCTGGCCTTTACCGGGCGGATGGTCGATGCCGAGGAGGCGCTGCGCATCGGCCTGGTCAACCGGGTTTATGCCGACCAGGCGGCATTGCTCGACGGAGTCTTTGCCATTGCCCGCGAGATTGCCGCAAAATCGCCGATCGCGGTGGCCGGCACCAAGGAGCTGATCAGCTACATGCGTGACCATCGCGTCGACGATGGCCTGGAGTACATTGCCACCTGGAACGCCGCCATGCTGCAGTCCGAAGACCTGCGCGTGGCGGTGGCCGCCCACATGAGCAAACAGCAACCGACGTTCGCCGACTGACCCCGTTGGCGGGCGCCTTCAAGGGACCGCAACGATGTCAGCACGCTGGACAACCGCAGTACTCGACCCGCAGATCACCGGGGGGCTGGCCGTCGCCCGCAGCCCGGAAGGGTTCCTGGTGGACGCCAACGGCGCGCTGTTCCCCCGTGAGTGGCTCAAGCGTCAGGCACTGGACGTGCTGTGCGAGCACGGCATCGGCCACTTCGACGGCCAGCCGGTGTTCCTGCTCGAACTGCGCAGCGCCGGCGAGGTGCCGGGCTGCACCTGGCAGGGCCTGCGCCGGTTCATGCTCGAAGGCGACTTCGACACCTACAAGGTGCTGGGCTACGCCGCGCAGATCGGCACCTGGGCCCGCGAACACCGTTTCTGCGGCAGTTGCGGCCAGGCGATGACGCAGGTCCACTGGGAGCGGGCGATGTACTGCCAGCCCTGCGACCTGCGCAGCTACCCGCGCATTTCACCGAGCATGATCGTGCTGGTCACCCGTGGCGACGAGGTGCTGCTGGCGCGTTCGCCGCGTTTCGTGACCGGCGTTTACAGCACCCTGGCCGGTTTTGCCGAGCCGGGCGAGTCGGCCGAGGACTGCCTGGTGCGCGAGGTGCGCGAAGAGGTGGCGGTGGAGGTGCAGAACATCCAGTACGTCGGCAGCCAGTGCTGGCCGTTCCCGCATTCGATGATGCTGGGTTTCCATGCCGAGTACGCCGGTGGCGAGATCGTCATGCAGCCGGACGAGATCGAGGATGCGCAGTGGTTCAATGTGCATGAGCTGCCGCCGCTGCCGGCGGGGCGTTCCATCGCCCGCTACCTGATCGACTTGTATGTGGCGCGGCGCTTAGGCCTGGCCGAACCAGTGCTGCCACGCTAGGCGTACGGTCAACGCCAGTACCACGGCGATGAACACCGGGCGGATGAACTTGCTGCCGCCGCTGATCGCCGTGCGTGCGCCGAAGAACGCGCCGACCATCACCGACAGGCCCATGCACAGGCCGACGATGTAGTCCACCTGCCCGGAAATGATGAACACCGTCAGCGCCGCGATGTTGCTGACGAAGTTCATGCTGCGCGCCACGCCGCTGGCACGGACCAGGTCGATGGGGTAGAGCAGCAGCGTACTGACGGTCCAGAACGCACCGGTGCCGGGGCCGGCGACGCCGTCGTAGAAGCCCAGGGTGAAGCCCTGGGGGAACTGCCATTTCTTCTTGATCGGCGCATCGGCGTCCAGCGGCGCCTTGGGCGTGCCGCCGAACAGCAGGTAGACGCCGCAGGCGAAGACGATCACCGGCAGCATCTTGTTCAGCCATTCGGCCGGCATGTAATGGGCCACCACCGCACCCAGCAGCGCGCCCGCCAGGGTACCCGCTATCGCCTGGCGCCACTGCGCCGGGTGGAACAGCTTGCGCCGGTAGTAGGTGATGCTGGCCGTGGCCGCGCCGAAGGTGGAACTGAGCTTGTTGGTGCCCAGCACCAGGTGCGGTGGCATGCCGGCGGTGAGCAGCGCGGGGGTGGTCAGCAAGCCGCCGCCACCGGCGATGGCATCGATGAAACCGGCGACGAAGGCGACCAGGGCGAGGATCAGTAGGGTGAGCGGTTCTACGGTGAGTTCGAAGGGCATGGGGGTCGGCAGGCTGGAAGGCAGGGGTGCGGCAAACTGCCGCGCTAGAGGGGTGACATGGTAAGCCGCCAAGTATGTGTTGTCAGCACTTACGCCATCGCGGAGCAAGCCCGCTCCCACAGGTGCGGGGCCTGTGGGAGCGGGCTTGCCCCGCGATTGTTTTTACAGGAACCAGCGATACTCCCGGGCACTCACCTCTTGCATGAACGCCAGATGGTCCTGGCGCTTGTTCTCGCAATACACCATCACGAACTCAGCCCCCAACCCCTCATTCACCGCCGGATGCCCGCGCATGGCTGCCACCGCGCCGAGCATGTCCTTGGGGAAATCGATGCCGCTGCTGCGGTCGTCGTTCAGCGGCGCAATCGGCTCCTGCCCGGCATCGAGCCCGTGCTCCATACCGCACAGGATTGCCGCCAGCACCAGGTAGGGGTTGGCATCCGCCCCCGCCAGGCGATGCTCGATACGCAGGTTGCGCGGGTCCGACTCGGGGATGCGGATGCACGCGTCGCGGTCTTCGAAGCCCCAACTGGCGCGGCTGGCGGCATTGACCATGGCGCCGTAGCGGCGGAACGCGTTGTGGTTGGCGGCAAAGATCGGCATGCAGTGCGGCAGCAGCTCCAGGCAGCCGGCCACGGCATGGCGCAAGGGGCGTTGGTCGTTGGCCGCGAGCAGGTTGTTGCCTTGCGGGTCGTACAGGCTGACGTGCACATGCATGCCGCTGCCCGGCGCCTGCAGGTACGGCTTGCTCATGAACGAGGCGCGCAGCCCGTGCTTGAGGGCCACGCCGCGGGTGCTGCGGCAGAACAACGCCGCCCAGTCGGCGGCGCGCAGGCCGTCGTCGCAGTGGCCGAAGTTGATCTCGAACTGGCCCGGGCCCAGCTCGGCGGTGATGACGTTGGCGTCCACCCCTTGTGCGTTGGCGGTCTCGACCATGTCGCGCAGCACGTCGGAGAAACGCGAGAGGCGCTCGATATGCATGTTCGGCTGGTCGTCGGCGTCGGCGCTGAACGGGTCGTGGGGGAACTGCGGCAGGCCTTCCTTGAGCGCCCGGTCGAACAGGTAGAACTCCAGCTCGAACGCCACCACCGGGCGGATGCCGCGACGCTCCAGGCGCTGCAGCACGCGGGCGAGCACTTCGCGCGGTTCGAATTCGATGGGGGCGGCGGTGCCGTCGGAGGTGATCAGCATCTGCCCCAGCGGCTCGCGCTCCCAGCTCACCGGCTTGAGGGTGCCGGGCACCAGGCGCCGTGCGGCGTCGGGGTCGCCGTCGTTGAAGCAGTAGTCGCCAATCGGGAACAGCCCGCCTTGCACGCCCAGCAGTACGCAGTTCTGCGGCAGCTTCAGCGGGCTGCCGGCGGCAACCTTTTCCAGCATGTCGATGGGGTAGCGCTTGCCGTAGAAGTGCCCGGGGATGTCCAGGCTGATCAGGTCGACGTAGCGTACCTGCGGGTGTTGGGCGCGGAAGGCGCGGACTTCGCTGAGCAGGTCGGGCATTGTTTTTGTAGTTGTCATGGTCATGCTCTTAACGGAAGACCCAGAGGACCCGGGTCGGCTCGGTGGTGAGGTTGGCGTAGCGGAATTGGCTGTGCGGCGGCAGCTGGAAGCTGTCGTTGGGGTACAGGGTGACGGCCTCGGCAACGCCTTCGAGCCACAGCGTCAGCTCGCCTTCGAGGACGAAGCCTCCCTGTTCCGAGCTGTCGTCCAGGTGCCCATCGCCACTGCTGGCGCCGGGCGCCAGGTGGCTTTCGAGCATGGCGAAGCGGCCATTGAGGGTGGGCGAGACCAGCACGTCGGTGACGCCGGCGGCGTAATACAGGGTGCGCCGCTCGCCGGGGCGGGTGACCCAGTCGATCTCCCGTGGCGGCACGGCCTGGTAGAAGTAGGTGGTCGGTACCTGCAGGGCTTCGCTGATGGCGGTGAGGTCGGCCACGGTCGGGCGCGACAGGCCGCGCTCCACTTGCGAGAGGAAGCCCAGCGAGCGGTTGACCCGCCCGGCCAGCTCGTCCAGCGTCAGGCCACGGTGCTTGCGCAGGTCGCGCACCAGCCGCGCCAGGGCTTGGCTGTCGTCGGTCAGCTCAGACATGGTCGCGCATCCTGTACCAGGCCTTGGCCGCGGCCTCCAGTGGCGCAGCCAGGAGGTCGCCGCCGGGGAAGCGGCCGTTGTCGATGCCCTGGTACAGCGCCAGCAGATCGTCGTCGCCGAGGATCGCGTCGCTGACCGCCCGCGCCCCGGCCAGGGTCGGCAGCACGCCGTGCCCGGAGAAGCCTTGCAGCCAGTAGCGCTGGCCTTGGCGGCCGATGTCCGGGGTGCGCTGGATGCTGCAGTCGATGTGGCCGCCCCAGGCATGTTCGATGGCCACCCCGCGCAGTTGCGGGAACACCCGTTCCAGGTAGGGGCGGGTGGCGGCGGCGACATCCTTGGGGATGCCGCCCAGGTAGGTGCAGCCACCGCCGAACAGCAGGCGGTGGTCGGGGGTGAGGCGGAAGTAGTCGGGGACGAACTGGTTGTCGATCACGCAACTGTTGCGCGGCAGCAGCGAGGCGGCGAAGTCGGCGTCCAGCGGCGCGGTGGCCACCTGGTAGGAGCCCACCGGCAGCAGGCGCCGCGCCAGGTTGCGGTCGAGGCGGTCGATGTAGGCGTTGCAGGCCAGCACCAGCACACTGCTGCGCACTTCGCCCTTGTCGGTGCGGGCGACGAAGCCTTCGGCCGTTTCCTGATAGTCGAGTACCTGGCTCTGTTCGAAGATGCGCCCGCCGGCCTGTTCGAGGGTGGCGGCCAGGCCCTGGGCCAGTTTCAGCGGGTTGAGGTGGGCGCCGTTGGGGTCCAGCAGGGCGGCCTGGTAGCGTGGGCTGTCGATCCACTCGGGCAGCTCGTCGCGGCCGATCAGGCGCAGGCAGTCGTAGCCGAATTTCTGTGCCGCGTCGCGTTGCGCTTCCTCCAGCAGCTTTACCCGCCTGGGCAGCACGGCAGTCCACAGGCTGCCGAGGCGGTAGTCGATGTCGAAGCCGTGGCGCGCCGGCAACTCGCTCATCTCGCGAGCGGCCCAGCACATGCTGTCCCACAGGCGCCGGCTGCGCTCCAGGCCCAGGGCCTTTTCCAGCGGTGGCATGTCGCAGGACCAGCCCGGAAGGGCCTGGCCGCCATTGCGCCCCGAAGCGGCCCAGGCGACGCGGCTGGCTTCGAGCAGGGTTACGCGTTTGCCGGCCAGGGCCAGGCGCAGGGCAGTGTGCAGGCCGCTGAAACCGGCGCCGATGATGAGGATATCGGTGTCGTGCTGGCCTTGCAGGGTAGGGCGCAGGGGGATGGCGCTGGGGTAGGTCTGGGCGTAGTAGCTGGCGACGTGCTGGGCGGATTGCTTGAACATGCCGGTGCCTCGTGAAATTTGTTTTGATTATTTTCATGAAAAAATAGCAGATAAATTTCATTGCGCCAGCGGGGCGGTGTTGACGATATGATCCGGGGACCGCGTTGCGGTCCTTTCGTGGTACAGAGGAATGCGTATTCCTGTAGGAGCGGCCTTGTGCCGCGAAAGGGCTGCGCAGCAGCCCCAATGACAAATACAAGGCTTACGCCCATGCGCCGCCTGCCATCCCTCACCGCCCTGCGCACCTTCGAATGCGCCGCCCGCCATGGCCACTTCGGCCGCGCCGCCGCCGAGCTGTGCGTCACCGACAGCGCCGTCAGCCACCAGATCCGCCAACTGGAAGAACAACTCGGCGTCGCCCTGTTCGAGCGGGTTGGCCGTCAGGTGCGCCCGAGCGCCGAGGCCGAGCGCCTGCTGCACCACCTGCAGCAGGCCTTCGAATTGATCGGCAAGGCCTGCGACGAGCTGCGCGACCCGGCCTCCCAGGCCGTGCTGCGGGTGGCGGTAACCGCGGAGCTGGCGCAGAAATGGCTGGTGGCGCGGCTGGCCGATTTCAGCAGCCGCTACCCACACATCACCCTGCACCTGCACGACCAGCCGATCGACGCCGGCGCCCCGGCGCTGGACGTCGACCTGGCGATCACCTACGGCACCAGCACCCTGGATGCCAGCACCCACTTCGTGCGGCCTTTGCCGCTGCTGCAGTTCTTCCCGGTGTGCAGCCCGGGCCTGTTCAACCAGGGCGGGCTCAAGCGCCCGCGCGACCTGGTGCGCCATTGCCTGTTGCACGACGATCAGGATGGCCGCACCTGGACCACCTGGCTGGCCACCCACGCCGAAGACGCCTTGCCCACCCGGCAGCTGTATTTCCCCCACGCCGCCCTGGCGCTGGAGGCGGCGTTGCTGGGGCAGGGCGTGGCCATGGGCGATAACCTTACCTGCCAGGCCGACCTGCAAAGTGGCCGCCTGGTGCGCCCGTTCAGCGCCAGCGTCACCGCCCAGGGGCAGTACGCGCTGGTGTGCGAGCGCCTGCGGCTGGAGCGTGGGGCAGTGGCACAATTCATCGAATGGTTCATCGAACAGCAGGGCGATAGTTGAATTCAATTCAGCTATCGCTGAGTTTTCATCGTTGGAAGGCAAAAGCGCCGCGGCGTAGCGTGCAGTCATCACTCACCGACACCGAGGTTGACCCATGGCACGTTCGCTCACCACCACCCCCAAGGCCGATGGTTTCCGCTTGCCCGGCGAATTCGAAGCCAAGGCCGGCTGCTGGCTCGGTTGGCCGGAGCGCCCGGATGTGTGGCGCAATGGCGGCAAACCGGCGCAGAAGGTCTGGGTCGAGATCGTCACGGCCATCGCCAGCAGCGAGCCGGTGACGGTCTGTGCCTCCGCCGCCCAGTACGCCAACGCCCGCAACCTGCTGCCGGCCCATGTGCGGGTGGTGGAGATGACCTGCAACGACACCTGGTTCCGCGACAGCGGGCCGTGCTTCGTGGTCAACGATCAAAGCGGCGAGGTGCGCGGCGTGGACTTCGAGTTCAATGCCTACGGCGGCCTCGACGGCGGCCTCTATTACCCTTGGGACAAGGATGACCAGATCGCCCGCAAGATCCTCGAGATCGAAAACCTCGACCGCTACCGCGCGCCTTTGATCGCCGAGCTGGGCGGTATCCAGAGCGACGGTGAAGGCAGCCTGCTGACCACCGAGCAGTGCCTGCTCAACCGCAACCGCAACGCCCACCTGGGCAAGGACGAGGTGACCCGACGGCTGCAGGACTACCTCGGCGCCGAGCAGGTGATCTGGCTGCCGCGCGGGTGCAAGTTCGACGAAACCGATGGCCATGTCGACGACCTGGCCTGCTTCGTGCGCCCAGGCGAAGTGGTGCTGCAATGGACCGACAACCGCGACGACCCGCAGTGGGAGATCTACCAGGAGGCCTATGACATCCTGCGCAGCACCCGCGACAGCCGTGGTCGCGCGCTCAAGGTGCACAAGCTGCCGCAGCCCGAAGTGCTGCGCTGGACGGCTGAAGAGGCGGCGGGCCTGGACCATGTCGAGGGCACCCATGTGCGCCAGGCGGGCACGCAGATCTGCGCTTCCTACATCAACTACTACGCCGGCAACTCGGCGATCGTCGTGCCGCTGTTCGGCGACCGCAACGACAGCATCGCCCAGGCCACCCTGGCCGAGCTGTTCCCAGGCCACCGCATCATCGGCATCGACAACAGCCGCGAGATCCTGCTCGGTGGCGGCAACGTCGCCTGCATCACCATGCCGCAATACGCCGGGGGCCGCCGCTGATGAACCGCCTGGCCCTCGCACTCGCCTTGGGCTGCATGGTGTCGGCGGCCACGGCCGCCGATGCCGACAAGCCCACGGTCAACTTGTACATCTGGGGCGAGTACCTGGCCCCGGACACCTTGGCCAACTTCGAGAAGGAAACCGGCATCCGCGTGGTGGCCGACCATTTCGATTCGCTGGAAACCGCCGAGACCAAGCTGCTCACCGGCGGCAGCGGCTACGACCTGGTGCTCAGCGCCGGCCAGCACCTGAGCCGGGCCATCGCCAGCGGCGCGCTGCAGCCGCTGGACAAGTCGCGCTTGCCGCACCTGCAAGGGGTAGGGGAGGCGTTTCTTGAGCACATGGCGGTGTTCGACCCAGGTAACCGCTACGCCGGCACCTACGCCTGGGGCACCACCGGCGTGGGCTTCCAGCAGCAGGCAGTGGCCGCGCGGCTGGCCGACGCGCCCAAGGACAGCTGGGCGATGCTGTTCGACCCGCAGGTGGTGGCGAAATTTGCCGATTGCGGGGTCAGCCTGCTCAACGACCCCAACGAAGTGTTCGCCGCGGTGATGCGCTACATGGGCCTGGACATCAACCAGCAGCGGCTGGAGGACCTCAGGGCCGCCGAGGCGCAACTGCGCAAGGTGCGCCCGTACATCCGCTATTTCGACAACGACCGCAACATCAACGACCTGGCCAATGGCGAGACCTGCGTGGCGATGTCGTGGAACGGCAACGTGGCCATTGCCCAGGCCCAGGCGCAGCAGGCCGGCAAGCCGTTCGGCCTGGACTACAGCATCCCCCGCGAGGGCACGTTGATCTGGCTCGATGCTTTGGTGGTGCCCAAGGACGCACCGCATCCGCAAGCGGCCTGGGCCTTGATGGATTACCTGATGCGCCCGGAGGTGATTGCGCCGATCACCGATACCATCCACTACGCCAACGCCATCACGGCGGCCGACAACCTGGTGGATGCGCAGATCCGCAATGCCCCGGGTACCTACCCGCCGGCTGCGGTTCGGGCGCGGCTGTACAGCAAGAACGACAACGACAAGGCGTTCAACCGCGAGCTGACCCGGGCGTTCAGTCGTTTGAAGAGCGGCACCTGAACCTCAGTGCGCCCCCGCATGCCGCCGTGCACGGCGTGTTTGCCGGGGTTTGGCCAGGGGCGGCGTGGGCAGGTGATGGGGATGGGAGTGCCGCCGCACGATGCGCAGCACGCCCCAGAGCATGGCCGCCGCAACGCTGAGCCACATGCCGACCAACATGAGGATTGCCATGGACAGGGTCATGAATGCCTCCTTCTTGGTGACGGGCAGCGCGTCATCCCGGACACAGTTGATAGTCTAGCCCGGCGCCTGTGACGTTCCATTGACCGAAGGTCTAGTGCTTGGGCCGTTTGGTTCCAAGCATGGCCCGGGCTATACCCGGGCGCGGTGGCGGCCTATGATCGGTGGCCATGGCCGGGCGGCATCCGCCTGGCGTCGGAACAAGCGAGTGCCCATGTTGCAAGACCTTCCCAAGTCCTGGGGCTCGAGCCCCCGTCGTCTGCTTGCCGCTTGCCTGGTGGCCGCTGCCTTGACCGGCTGCGCCAGCACACCCCCGGCGGCGCTCAAGAGCCTGCCGCAGCGGGTCGAGATCAGCAGCGTGCCGTTCTACCGCGGCAATGCCAACCACAGCGGATCGATGGCCTTGGCGGCGGTGCTGTCGGCCAAGGGTGCGCCGATCACCCCGGGCTTGCTGGACAAGCCGCTGGGCCTGCCGGGGGCCGCCGAGTCGCTGGACAGCACGATCCCCAAGGTAGCGCGTGAATACGGCATGGTCGTGTACCCGCTGGACAAGCGGCTTGACGCCTTGCTGGCGCAAGTGGCCGCCGGTTACCCGGTGCTGCTGCGTTTTCAGGAAGGTTCGGCCTGGTGGAGCGAGCCACGCTACGCCGTGCTGATCGGTTATGACCGCTACAAGCAGCGGGTACTGCTGCGCGCAGGCATGCACCGGCGACAGTTGATGAGCTTCGACAGTTTCGAGTCGGCGTGGGCCAAGGAGGGCAGTTGGGCGGTGCTGGTGCAGTCGCCTCGGCAGTTGCCGGCCCAGGTGGATCGCCAGCGCTGGTTGCAGGCGGCGGATGAGCTGGCGCGCTCGGGGCAGGAGATTGCGGCGAAGCAGGCGGTCAATAGCCTGGGGCATTGAGTGGAAAAATCGCGGGGCAAACCCGCTCCCACGCAGGTTAGATACCGGGGTGGGAGCGGGCTTGCCCCGCGCTTGTTTGTTGCGCGTGGTCTATCAGAAGCCCAGGCGGTCACGCAGGCTGTAGTACCAGGCGCCAAGGGCGCTGAACGGCACACGCAGCATCTGGCCACCCGGGAACGGGTAGTGCGGCAGGCCGGCGAACGCGTCGAAGCGCTCGGCCTGGCCGCGCAGGGCCTCGGCCAGCACCTTGCCCGCCAGGTGGGTGTAGGTCACGCCGTGGCCCGAGCAGCCTTGCGAGTAGTAGATGTTGTCGCCAATGCGACCTACCTGCGGCAGGCGCGACAGGGTCAGCAGGAAGTTGCCGGTCCAGGCGAAGTCGATTTTCACGTCCTTGAGCTGCGGGAAGGCCTTGAGCATTTTCGGGCGGATGATCGCCTCGATGTTGGCCGGGTCGCGCGCGCCGTAGACCACGCCGCCGCCGAAGATCAGGCGCTTGTCGCCGGTCAGGCGATAGTAGTCGAGCAGGTAGTTGCAGTCCTCGACGCAGTAGTCCTGCGGCAGCAGGGTGCGGGCCAGTTCCTCGCCCAGCGGCTCGGTGGTGATCACCTGGGTGCCGCACGGCATGGACTTGGCGGCCAGTTCCGGCACCAGGTTGCCCAGGTAGGCGTTGCCGGCGACGATGATGAACTTGGCGCGGACCTTGCCCTGCGGGGTGTGTACCACCGGGTTGGCGCCACGCTCGATGCGAACGGCCGGGGTCTGCTCATAGATGATGCCGCCCAGCGACTCGACCGCCGCGGCTTCGCCCAGGGCCAGGTTGAGCGGGTGGATATGGCCGCCGCTCATGTCGAGCATGCCGCCGACATAGCTGTCGCAGGCGACCACTTCACGGATGCGCTTCTGGTCCATCAGCTCCAGCTGGGTGTGGCCGAAGCGTTCCCACAGGCGTTTTTGCGATTCCAGGTGGCCCATCTGCTTGCTGGTCAGCGCGGCGAACACGCCGCCGTCCTTCAGGTCGCACTGGATGTTGTACTTGGCCACGCGCTCACGGATGATGCGCCCGCCTTCGAAGGCCATCTTGCCCAGCAGTTGTGCTTCTTTAGGGCCGACGGTGCGTTCGATCACGTCGATGTCGCGGCTGTAGCTGTTGACGATCTGGCCGCCGTTGCGGCCCGAGGCGCCGAAACCGACCTTGGCGGCCTCGACGATGCTCACCTTGAAGCCGTTCTCCAGCAGGAACAGGGCGCTGGACAGGCCGGTGTAGCCGGCACCGATGATGCACACATCGGTTTCCACCTCACCCTGCAGCGCCGGACGTGGCGGCACCGGGTTAGCCGAGGCGGCGTAGTAGGACTGGGGGTAGGGGGTAGTGGCCATGCTCGAGGAACCTCGTGTTTTATATTTTTAACGAATGTACCGATGCTATCAATAATAATAAACACCCGCTAGTCGTCCGGTGAAAATCCTTTACGCCGACCCTGCCGCTATCCTTTTTTAAATATTTTTAAGATTCAGTAGCTTAGCGTGAAAAAAAGCGTTGACAGCGATTTTGTAACGCGTAGAATGCGCCCCACACGACAGGCACATAGCTCAGTTGGTTAGAGCACCACCTTGACATGGTGGGGGTCGTTGGTTCGAGTCCAATTGTGCCTACCAAACAAAAGCCCCGGTTTCCGGGCACTTGAAGGGCGATCCGAGAGGGTCGCCCTTTTTGTTTTTGCAAAACTTTTGCAAAACTTTTGCAAAACCACCCACCTCAATCTGGTCTATGCCGGCCCCGCCGTTCATCAGATGGCCAGATCAGCCTTCACTTCGACGTACTGAATTTCTTTCGGTGCGTGCCCGTCTTGGTACCGCTCGGTCATCTCAGCAGTGGCGTGCCCCATCAGCAACTGCACATATTCGGTCGAGAACTTCTGCTGCTCGTACAGCCAGGCGCCCAGGGCTCGGATCTCATGGAAGGTTGGGCGCTCCTCGAGATCGAGGTGGTCGTATGCCTTCGCGGCGTCCCTGGCCTTCCTGAAGCTCTTGGACAGGTAATCAGGGGTGACCGCCGTCCAATGTTCTTTCGCCTCGATCTGGTCCTGTCGGCGCGCCTTCGGGCGGTAATGGATCAGGAGGGGCGAAATGATTGGCGACCGAAAGCACTCGTTCACCGTCTCGCGCAGTGCCTTACCCATGATGATCTGCAAGTGGATCGGCGTGTCGTAGTTGTCGGTCTTCCCAGGGGATACCTTGATGGTGTTCTTGATCAGGTCAACCGCCGACTTCTTCCATGTCACGATATCTTCGCGCCGCTGCAGGCTGGTCAGGCCCAACCGGATAGCGCGCTTGAGCCACCCCGGTGTGGTGTCTGCGTCCAGGATCTTCTGCACGCCTTCAATGGTGTGGCGCTGGCGCTTCTTCTTCGCCTCTTTTTTTAGCAGAGTCATGTCGGCAGCGTTGCGCTCGGTCATGCCTTTGGCGATCGCGAAGGTCAGCAGGCTGACTAGCAGGCTGCGGTGCTTCGTGTAGGCGTTGTTGCTGAACTGGTCCAGATACTCGGCGGCGGCAAGAACGTCGAACTGGCCCACCAGCAGGTGCCCGATATCCGCCCGGTAGCGCTTGAGCTTGTAGCCGATCTCGTCCAGCGACGACCGCGCATAGCCGCGCTCGGGCAGCCACTCGGTTTCGAAGCGATCGATCAGGTTGCCGATAGTCGGCAGGCGGTCGCCGGTGATGGTGGCCAGCATCTCGCCGTTGTCGGTCATAAGGAAGGCCAGCTTGGCGTTGGCGGCCTTTGCCAGGCGCACCGCCTCGTCATACGGCTTGTTGATGCTGGTCATCTTCCCGGTGATCGGGTTCTTGTATCGCCAGTATTTCCCGTTTGGGTACAGGTTGGGCGGAAGCGTCTTGTTCTTCGGGCTGCGCGGTCGTGGTGCCATTTCAAATATCCAGCATCTGAGCCAAGAGCGGGTCGTTCGAGCCGATCACGGCGGCCTGTAGGTCGACGAAGTACATCCCGCCGCGCACTTCGCCCGCCAGCTCTCCGTCATCAATCCATTTCTTCAGCTGCTGCAAGCTCGGTTTACCGCCGGCGTAGCGCAGCTTCCGGTACTCGCCAGCCTCCATGAGCCTAGGCAGGCTGGCGGTGATTTGAGCTATGACTTTAGCCATGGCTGAGCCTCAATTGTTACTGTGATTCGACGCCTGACGCGCCAGGTTCTCGCTGTCACGGTGATCTGTCGCATCAGCCTCCAGCAGCTCCTTGGTCACCGACTGGATGCCAGCCGCATAGCTGCACGGCCGATCCACGGCAGCACCAGCCAGGCGCTCGATCACCACGGCAACCGGGGAGGCGCGGAGCGATGCAACCATGTCGACTGCCCAGTTTCGCCCCTCCAGGAACATGAAGTGGTTAATGGGGCCGGTGACGACTGCCTCCAGGCTGCGCGGTCTGGCGTCCGGCGCCGGGGCGCTAATTTTCGGCGCCTTCGATGTAGGCGCTTTCGCTGGCTTCCCGCTGATCCGCTGGCGGGCGTGTTCCAGCGCCATTTCAGCGAGACTGCCCATGGCTGGCATCCTCCATTTCGGTAACGGCGCGCAGGCGCAGTGTGATACCGCACTCGCGGGCCAGCTGGTTGAGCCGGCCGACGCTGGTGGTGCTGTCCTGCAGAGCCTTGCCGAAGCGCACCAGGCGCTCGCCCAAGTCCTCGAACTCGTTCAGGGTTGGCTTTGGCTGGGTCATAGCTGCTCCTCCGGCAGGGCCTGGTCTTGGCGCTGCGCGTGATCGATTAATCGATCAAGATCGTCACCGGATAGCGAACGCAAGCCGCGGGCCGCCAACAGGCCATGGGAAGTGGAGCTGATGCAGTGCCGACTTCGCAGACATCGGTACCGGCGAGCATCAGCAGCCATGCGGACGTGCTCATCGAAATCGAACTCTTCACGCTCAAGCGCTGGCGACACCAAGTCGCCCTGGCTGGCGGCGGCGATAACAGTCAGGCCGCGACCGATCGAGACGTGGGCGCTGAGCATGGCGAACGGCAGCACCTGCTCCAGGGTTGCGCCTTCGGGTGCGCGCAGCGCGAGGGTGATGCGGTCAGGCAGCGTCATGGGTCACCCCCTTCGACTCGGCAGCCAGGGTGAGAGCATCGAGCAGAGCGTTCTTGCGCGCACGTCCATCAAGGTACTCGCGCAGAGCGGTGATCATCAGGCTGTTCATCGAACGATCATCAGCCTCGGCTGCGATTGCGACTTGATCTCTCATCCCGTCAGGAAGGCGAATCACAAATTTGTCGGCATCGCGGCTGTTATGGTTGAAAGTGGTCATGGTGAAGCTCCTTTTTCAGGGCAAGCCGAGGGCCCGCCGCGATTGTTGGCTTTCGCAAAATCAAGGGTTGGTCAGATCAGGTGGGCGGCGTCACGCCACCGCCAAAGCGCACTCGGCGCGCCGAGTTGGAGCACGAGTTTCAATCCGTTTCTCGCCTCCGCTGCCGCCGCGCCGGACGCGCAGTGCGACATCGTCCCCAATCATCGAGTGCAGGGTCAGCACCAGCGCAAGGGTGGTAGCTATCGGGCTGATCAGCCCTTTCTGCATGGCCACGGCGACGAGCTGAGCACGGCGAGTGACGCCGAGCTTCGTGGTCGCACTCAGCACGCGTTTCTTGATCGAGTCGGGCTGCACGCCTAGGTCGCGAGCCAGCTCTTTCGAGGTCTGACCGCCGGCGATACCCAAGACACACTGCACCTCGCGCAGAGAGAGCTCACGACCCAGGAAGCCGGTCCAGCCATTGGAGGTGATGGAGGTTGCTGTGGTCATGGTGAGTGCTCCTTGCTTAGCGGCGATGAGTAGAAAGGTTTCCCGAGTGGCTGTGTAGCGCTTCAATGGATTTAAATTTATCCATATGATAAATAGCTGTCAATATCAATTTGATAAATTAAGCTTGGCTGAGATATTGATTCGTTTATCAGGTAATTTCAACGGCATAAAAAAGCCCGCACAAGGCGGGCAAAGGAGGGAATCGAAAATCAGTCTTCGGCGGGAACGGTCCAGGCGAGCTTTACTGATCCGTCGTCGCGGTAGTCGAGCGTGACGTTGTCGTTCTCGGTCACCTCATCTAGGAATCGCTCCCAATCGCCGGGCGCTTCGTGTTCTTCCTTGGCGATCACGACCGAGCGGACCTTCTGCGCTGCCGGTGAATTGATGATCTTCTGGATGCGCGCCCCCATCATTTCGAAGGGGGTCGGCGGGGCGGGTGCTTTCGATTTTTGCTGTTGTTTGGTCATGGTGGTGCACTCCATTAGCTGTATGGATGAACAGTATTTTATTCAGTTGTAAATGGCAATACTGGTTAGAGTGCATCTGTACTCCTAGATTGAGCGGCCAGAAAAAGCCCGCTCGACGGCGGGTGCGCTCAATTCCGCTGAACCATCCAAGCGATCCCTGCCTCTACCGAGAAACAGCTACCGGAGACGGTCATGACCTGGAATGACAGGGAAAAAGCACTCATGGCCTGGCGAGAGCTTTTCACGACGTCAGTGGTTCGGATGGATGCAGCTGAGCAGTACGAGGAACTGGTCCGGCTGGCCGACAACTACCAGCGAGGTGGACTAATAAGTGAGGAGGAGAGGAGCGCTTTGATCTTCGAGGCGACCGACCGTTACGCCAGCCTTGTCGTTGGCGCTGGAGAGGTCTGTAGGTCGAGGCAGGGAGTAAAAAGTCTTCAACTCCCCCCATCAGTCATTGAGCGCCAGGCTATCAGAGCTATCCGCCTTCTGCCTGGCAATCAGATCAGCCAGCGCCTCTGTAAATCCTGATCATGGCCTGAGCGTCAGGCTCGTTTCCGGCCTCGCTCAGGCGCACGGCAATTCGCATCAGCTCGACAGCTTAGGGCCGGGACGTCAAGATCGATACAGGTCAGTGGCGGGCAAGGTCCGTCTCAATGGCAGTGCCGGCTACCCGCCTTTTTGTCGTAATGGCAGCCTTGCTTGTCGGTACGACCGCCATGAGCGATAGCAGATAGGGAGGTGGCTGCGAGAATTGCTGCCAAGAAAATGCTGGTGAATTTCATAACGCACTCCATGTGTTGATAGAAACCGTTAAGTCTTTGTGAGCGGGTCATTCTGCATTGCTTCGGGTCACTCGCCCGTCCTTGACTTCCTCCCCATACCCCTTCAATCGATCCGCCAGCTGATGCAGACTTTCGACATACTTCATTGAGGCTGATAACTCATCTTTTTCGCCCATCTGGGCCCTATGGAAGATCTCTAGAGCTGCGCTTTCCAGGGCAGAGGCAGCATCCTTCAGGTCTCGGCGCAGCTGCTGGCTGGGCTTGGTAAGGCTCATGGCTCGCTCCTGACGATCAGCTCATCCTCAACCTCATCAGAAATGGTGAGCACAATTTCTCTCCACTCCTTCAGATCCTTACCGATTTTATTTAGAGCCTTTGCATCATCTGCCAGGCCAGCCTCTTCAATTCGTTTAGCGATTAAAAGTAGGTCATGCGCAGCCCAATCAAGGGAGGCCGCATGTCCATCGAGGTCTTCGTGTAGCTCTTGGTTGGGCTTGGTGAGGGGCATGGCAGGCCTCCCTAGAAGAAAGATGCGCCCCAGAAGACTCGGCCGATGATTTCAATATCTTCTTCGATCAGCTGCTCTGCCGTGTACTCCTCATCTGGATGCTCGTCACGGTTAAAGCTGCGAAGCCGTAGGCCACCACGGGCAAGTCGATAAAGCTGCTTTACGCGCACATGTCCGGCATGACTGAGCGCGTACATCTTCCCGTCTACAACATCCGAGACCTTGTTCTTGCCACGATCCACGGCAACCGTCCCACCATTCTGCAGGACGGGCTCCATGGAATTCCCAGAAACAGACACGCAAACGGCTTGGTCTGGCTGAACGCCTAGGTTTCGGACGGTGTATTTTCCGAATCTCAGCTTCCTGGTGCCGCTGACCTCTACCACCGTTTTTCCGCCTCCAGCGGACAGTTCAACTTCCTTGAGGAACGGGAGCTCGATTTCATCATCATCAAGCGGGGTGTCGTCCGACCACTGATCGATGCCTTCGGATTCAATTTTGCCATTTGCAACTGGCTTCCTGATCTCACTAGCCGAGTGCGGCTGATCAAGCCAGCCATGTGGCATACCGGTCGCTTCCTCGATCCTCCTGGCAAGCTGAGGGCCGAGATTTCGCTTGGGGTTTGGCGAAACGATCAGGCTGATAACTGAAGGAGCAGTGCCGCAGGCTGCTGCAAACTCGGCCTGGGTTGGGTATCGGGCCGCAAGGGCTCGCAAATTTTCGCGTCGAATGCTGTTCGTATCCATGCGCGAATCATCCCTGCTTTTATCCATCTGATAAATAATCGTTCCGATCAATAGTTTGTTGCCTAAAAAATATCTGTAAGATAAATTTGATTTATCTCGCGGAAAGGTAACGAAGATGAAAACCCCCATCCCTGAAATGCAGACCTGGCTTAGCGGCGCCAGCACCGATGAGCGCCAGCGCGTGGCAGACTCATCGGGAATATCGGTCGGCTACCTCTGGCTGATCGCTGGAGGCCATCGCAAACCATCCGAGGACGTAGCCGCGAACCTGCACAAGGCAACCGACGGCCGCGTCTCGGCCTTCTCGTTTTTCCCGAAACTCGCAGCGATCGCGGCAACGACTGCCGAGTCCGCCGCACAACCAACCACAACCGCAAGGAGCAGAGCCGAAATGAGCGACCTGTCGCGAATCCGTCAAGCTCCGTCGACCATGACGCAAAAGATACCGGCAACCAGCCATCAGCACAGCTCCACTGGTGGGGCTGTTCATCCATCCAGTGCCTCGAAGGCCTCGCCGTGATCGAGAAACTCCGCATGCAGAATCTCTTCGGGGCCGGCGAGCATTCTTTAAACCCGATTAAAAGCATTTCCGCGTCCGGACGGCAGAAAATTGCCACACAGCACACGATTTAGGGGCATTGCCTTTCCACTATTAGGGCATGACTTGCAGTTTGGGGGAATGTGATATGCGCACACGAGCATCAATTCGGCAGGCCCGACCAGGTTAGCCAATGACCCTCTCAGGGGAGGGGGTTGCATATTTTGTGTTCCGTGGAAGATGGGATAACCAAACGCCAGGCACAAAAAACCCGGCTTCGCAGGCCGGGCTTCGTAAAGCGTGTCGCTTGTGTCGAGCAAGCAACTTTTAAAACTTCTTCGTCTTTGGAGGACGATCTCGTGCACCCAAAAAATACCACCTCGCCACCAGCGGCGCAACCAATCCTCGCCAGAAAGATCGGTCTTCTCAGCACACCCATCGCGAACTCCAGGGATCAGCTTCTCAGTGTTGAGCCGGGCCTGGATGCCCAAGATGCACTACAGGCCGCGCGCACCCTTTCTTCAGGTATGAGCCAACTTTGCCGGCACATGCACGACTCGCTGAACTATGGCGAGATGGTTTACTGCGATGGGGTGGCAGCTCTTGAGTTTCTTGGTGAGACGGTGAACGCCCTGATTTTCTCGGTCGAAAAGAGCGTCGCCGGGGCAGCCGGTAATGGGGGGGATGTATGACCGCCACCCCGACAGTTGCTGATGTTGCCGCCGAGGCCGAATTCCAGTTGCTTGCAGCGCGCGATCATCTTGTCTGGCTCGCCGGCCTGGCGAGCGCCATCCGCCTGAGCCATTTGCATGAGGGTGGGCGCAATGTCGAAGCGCTCGCCGGCCTGGCAAAGTTTCTCGATGACACCGGATTCAGCGGTGTTGATAGCGCGATTGAGGACTTCAGGAAAATCTCCAACGATCGCGCCGCGCCACAAAAGCCTACCCCTCGAAATCGTGGCGCGGGAGGTGCGGCATGCTGACTGTGCACAACCAACTAATGCCGACGCCTGCTGCCGGCGAGCTGGTACAGGACGTGACCCTCTCTGCAGATGAGGTTGCTAAATTCAACGAGGCCCGCGAGGCGTTCCGGGCGATCAAGAGCCTGTACTGGTCGAAGATCGTCCCTGGGCTCGGGGGCTTTGAAAGCCCCGTCGTGTGCGAGCTTGAGCGCCTTATGGAGTGCGTTGTCTTCGGCACTCGTAATTTCCTGTACCCGCACCGCAATGCGGCGGCCTTCCATGATGCAAAGGACGTGGGAGGTACTGCATGACACTGCCTTCTACTGCCTTCACCACCATGGACACCACCGAGCTGCTGGCGCTGGTCAACGAGTCCCGGGCCGCGTTCGGCGAAGGATCTGTCCGCCACAACGACTTCGTTGCACGCTGCAAGGATGAGCTCGACGGGGAGCATTACGAAACTTTCGTAGTGCAAAATTTGAACAACACCCAGTCCGAAGGGCTTCGACTCACCGCTGACCAATGCAAGTTGGTCGCCATGCGTGAGTCGAAGGGTGTTCGCCGTCGAGTGCTCGCCCGCCTGAATGAGCTGGAGGGGCAGCAAGCCCGCCCCATGACCCAGGCCGAGCTCATCGCGGCCAGCGCGAACCAGTTGGTGGCGATCGAGCGCCAGCAGGCCGAGCAGCGGGTGGCATTGGAGCGAGTCGAGGACCGCACCGCCAAGCTTGAGCAGGTCCGCTATCTCGACTCCGTGCCCAGCGGCTTTGAGACCATCACCTCGATCCGCGACCGCATCAACCACCGTCACGGCCTACCTGTGTGGGTGGTCAATGCGGTGATGCGCGAGGTGTCCGGCGCGCCGCTGCCATTCGCCATGGTGCGCAGCCGGCACGCGGGCGAAGGCGGACAGCCCTTCGCCATTTGGCCCAGAGCAGCAATCACGCGCCGCTTCGATCAGTTCGTTGCGCAGTGCATGTACGTCACGGCCGAGCGCGCCACTCACCCGGAAATTCCGCAGGACCGTTTCAAGATCAAGTCGAGGTCTACGCGATGATCGACAACACCATCCCGTTTCTCGGTCCTCGCCCGACTGACTCGGTTGGGATCAGCGAGGTGTATTTCGAGCCGCTGACGGAACCCCACCGCGCAACCGCAGCCGGCGGGCACACCTCAGTGGAGGCCAGGGCAAGCCGTCTTCCTGAGTATGATCGCCGGCTGATCTACGAGGCCGCGAAGCGTCGACGCGCCGACCTGGAAGACGAGGGCATCGCCCTGGCAGAACCGTACGACCTGTTTGTTCAGCGGATCACCGCTGTGTTGGAGATTTGAGCCCGTGAGCATGGATTTAATGGTCAAGGCCATGAATACCGCAGTTGGCAATCCGCTGCGCAAGCTGGTGCTGATCAAGCTGGCGGACAACGCCAGCGATCAGGGCGAGTGCTGGCCGTCGTATCAACATATCGCTGATCAATGCGAGATCGACCGCAGTACCGTGCGCAAGCACATCAAGCAGTTGGAGGCCCAAGGTCTGCTTCGAATTGAGAATCGGGATGGTCCGAAAGGGAACTCCACCAACCTGTATACCCTGACACTTTCAGGTGTAGGCCGAAACAGCCCCCCTGTAGGCCCAGAAAGCACAGGTGTAGGCCCAGAGCCTAGAGGGGGTGTAGGCCCAGAAAGCACCAGAACCAGTCACTCTTTTGAACCAGTCAAAGAACCTATACCTGTGTGCATTTTCGATGCCGCTGGGTTCGATCAATTCTGGAAGCTGTACCCGAAAAAGAGGAGTCGCAAGGAGGCGCTGAAGGCCTGGAACAAACTCAACCCGACTGTCGACCTGCAGACACTCATGATCGCCGCGCTCGCCAAGCACTGTGCCTCTCCGGACTGGACCAAGGCTGGCGGCCAGTACATCCCGTTGGCCTCGACCTGGCTCAACGGCGAGCGCTGGCACGACGTTGTTCAGCCCGCCGGCCACGCCGCGCACTTTGGGTCATTCAACGACCTGCCGCAACACACCCCTGACATGTACCTGGAGAGCGCCGATGGCCGTGCAAATTTCTGATCTGTTCCACCGTGCCCCGGCCAAGCGAGCGTTCACTGGTCAGTGTCCCGCGCATGGCGAGGTCGACATGAGCGAAGTCGAGCAACTGGACGGCTCGCTGCTGGTGCGCGGCTGCAAGCGCTGCCAGTGGGAGGCGCTGCACTTGGCTGCGCGCGATTCCGAAACCTACGCGCTGGCCCAGCGTCAGGCCCTCGCTGAGCGCACCACTGCGGCGCTGATCGGGGCCGGCATCACACCGCGCTTCGCTGACGCGACGTTCGACGGCTATGTCGCCCACACCGCTCAGCAGCGCAATGCCCTGAGCAAGTGCCGCGACTACGCCGAGCAGTTTCCGAGCCACTTCCGCGCTGGTCGCTCGCTGCTGCTGACCGGCAACGTCGGCTGCGGCAAGACTCACCTTGCCAGCGCGATTGTGCGCACCGTTGTGGCTGACCAGTGCCGGGCGCTGATCATCCCAGCCAGCGACGTCATCAGCCTTGCGCGCGCCTCGATGGTCGCCAACTCGGGTTACACCGACCGGGATGTGGTTCTGCACCTGGGCGGCCTGGACCTGTTGGTGATTGACGAGGTCGGTTGTCAGAAGGGCAGCGAGTACGAGCTGGCGCTGCTGCACGCGATCGTCGACCGCCGATATCAGGCGGTTTTGCCCACAGTGCTGATCAGCAACTTGGGTGTTGACGGATTGAAGGCCTACATCGGTGACCGCGCCCTGGACCGCCTGCGCCAGAACGGTGGCATGGCCGTCGGCTTCACCTGGTCCTCGATGAGGACGGTGGCATGAGGGCGTTGTTCAGCGACGAAGCCGAACATGGCGTGCTCGGCGCGGTGTTGCAGGCCGGCCTGCACCAGGATACCGGCTTGGTCGAGGACATCCTCGGCCAGGTGCGAGCCAGTGACTTCTACCGTGACGATAACGCGGCGTTGTTCGAGGCGATGCAGGAATGCCGCGAGCGCAACCTGCCCATCGACCCCGTGACCGTGAGCATGGTGCGCCGCCACCTGCCCAGCAGCGACTCGGTCATGGCCTACGCCGCCGAGCTGGCCCGCAACGTACCCTCGATGGCTAACTGGAAGGCCTACGCCAAGCACGTGAAGGAGTGGGGTGTTATCCGCCACATTCTCGACATTGCCGGCCAGGCCGAGACCATGGTGGAGGCGGGCGCCCCCACCGCCGAGGTGATCGCCACGGCGCAACAGGCCATGGCCGAACTGCGTGACCTGGACGGCGAGACCAAGGGTTTCAAGCGCCTGGACGCGTGGATGGGGGCGGCGGCGCAACTGGTCGATGACAAGTTGAACGGCAACGCACCGGCCTGGCCCGGCACAGGCCTCGACACCTTGGATGAGCTAGTGCAGGGCATCCGCCCGAAGAAGGTGACGGTGATCGCCGGCCTACCCGGCAGCGGCAAGACCACCTTGGCCCTGCAGATCGCCCAGCACAACGCCGTCAAAGAAAAGCAGCCGTGGCTGGTGTTCTCCATCGAAATGCCGGGCGAAGAACTGGGCCTGCGCGCCATTGCTTCGCTGGGCGGCGTGTCCCTCCAGCGGCTGGACAACCCAGACCGGATGCAGGACGACGACTGGGCGCGGATGGTTAGCGCAGTGGCCCAGGCCCAGCAGGCGCCGTTGTTCGTTTGTGATGACCCGGTGCAGACCCCGGCCAGCATCCGCGCCACGGCGCGGCAGTGTCAGCGCGAGCACGGCCTGGCCGGGATCGTGGTCGATTACCTGACGCTGGTGCGCGGCGACCGCGCCGGCCGCAGCCGCAACGAGGAGGTGGGGCAGATCAGCAAGGCGCTGCTGCAACTGGCCAAGGAACTGGCCATCCCGGTGATCGAGCTGGCGCAGCTGAACCGCGAATCCACCAAGCGGGTGGGCAAGAAACCGCAGTCCAGCGACCTGCGCGACTCCGGCGAGATCGAGGCTGACGCCAGCTGCATCCTGATGGTCCATCGCGACATGGACAGCGAGGAAGGCCAGAACGGCTTGACCGAGATTCTCATGACCAAGTGCCGGCACGCCCGTGTCGGCAGCTGCATCGTCCAGCAGGAGGGGCAATACGGGCGCTTTGCCGACTTTATGGGCTCGCTGCCCTGCGACGACGAGATCGAGGCGGGGCGGGGCAGCTATGCCCAGCGCTACAAGGGAGGGGGCCATGAGCGGTTCTAAAACCCTGACCGTCACCCTCAGCGATGCCGAGATCCGCCGGCACGCCGCCGGCGATGCAAGTCAATTGCGCGATACTCGCCACCGCGAACTGCGCTTCCGTTACTCGACCACCGACCGCACCCGAGGCGCCTGGCACGTGGTGTTTCGCCAGCGCTGGGGCAAGGCCGGGGATTACCCGGGCATCAACACCAAGACCATGCTGGCCACGCTGCCGGCGATCCTGGCGCGCCGGGCGGCCGATGCCAGCGCCAAGTCCACCACCACCAGCTGGACGACCGTGGGCGAGGTGCTGGCGTGGTACCGCGCCCGGATGAACCGGGATCGGGGGCTGTCGGCCAAGCGCAAGGCCAGCGTCAGGTCGGCCTTGGATCGTCACCTGCTGCCGCGTCTGGGGGACCAGCGCCTGGATGCGATCAACAAACAGCTGATAGACCAGCAGCTGATGTGGCCGCTGCAGGAGCGCTACGCCCTGTCCTTCGTGCGTTCGGTCTATGGGGTGCTCGCGGTGGCGTTCCGTCAGGCCCTGCGCCTGGAGCTGCTGGCGGCCAACCCGCTGGCGGCGCTGAAGTTCACCGACTTCGTGCGGACGCGGATCCGGCCCAAGCCGGCGCGGCTGCGCGGGGATGATGTGCCGGGCCTGCTGGCGCGGCTGAACCAACGCTTCGAGGTCGAGCCGGCGGGCAGCATGCTGGCGTTGATGATGCTATGCCACGGCTCGCGCTTGGGGGAGACCCGGCTGGCGCGTTGGCGTCATCTCAATCTCGACGCGGGGCGCTGGTTCATCCCGGCGGGCGACACCAAGACCAAGGCCGAGCACACGCTGCCACTGACCGCCCAGGCCTGTGCGCTGCTACGCCGCTACCAGCGTTTGCAGACCGCCCAGGGCTACCCGGGTCCGTTACTGTTCCCCGGCAGCCACGGTGCGCCGTTGAGCCCGAGCAAGGCCAGCACCCTGTTCACCGACCTGGCCCAGGGCGCGTGGTCGAGCCACGATCTGCGCAAGTTAGCCCGCACGGCCTGGACCGACCTGGGGGTGGACTACATGGTCGGTGAGCTGCTGCTCAACCACGCCATGAAGGATCTGGACGCCACCTATATACACACCACCGCCGAGGCCCTGAAGCGCCGCGCCCTGGAGGCCTGGCATCAGCAGCTCGACCAGCACGGCTTTACTGTGCTGCACACCGAGACATAGCCGAGACAGGAAGCTCCGTCATTGCCCGCCGACGCCAGTGCCGACGCGGGCTGTGGCGGTTTTCAGGATCCATCCCAAGGGAGGATGCGCAATCAAGATTCAGAGCCAGGAGGTGGCCATGAATAACGTCGCAGCGGCTCTACCGCGCAAGAGCTTGACCCCAGTCGAGCGGGAGTTCCTGAAGAAGGGCAATCGCATGCGTAAAAAAGGCTTTCCGTACGGATAAACACCTGTTTTCATAGCAGCGTGTCCAGCTTGCAACGTCACGCGACACAGACAAACCCCGGCCTAAGCGTCGGGGTTTCGTGTTTCTGAAGGGCCACCAATTCGCTATCCTGCGATGGCCCAAGAGGAAACGTGATGAACAGTGCAATCGAAGCAATCGGTTTGATCATTGATGGAAGCAGAAGACTCGAGCAGCAGCTTCGAGATGTCGGGGCTGTTGGATCCGGGCTCAAAGAGCTGAGTGAGAGCATTACGGCCAGCCTGAGCCCTGGAGATGCTGCGAAAATCCGTAGAGTCTACGTTCTACGCAACAAGGTCGCCCATGACACATTTGAAGTCGATCAGGCTGCGCTTGCCCAGTTTCTCGCAGATGTCGAGCACCTGTTGGCTGAGTTGAAGCCTGATGAAGATCCGGATACGGCGATGCGCAAGCGGATTAGAAACGCCGATGTCATGGATGATGAGATGCATGAATGGCTGAAGAAAGAGGCTGCAAAGCGTATGGAGGCGCAGCGAGTGTCTCCATCTGATGCCCAGCCAGCGACAGTCGCAAAGCCGGCTACCCAGCCCGCCCCTGGCCAACATGGCTCGGCGACCACGCTCAGCGGATCGCCCATGGCTGAGCAGTTGAAAAATACCGCAAAGGAGGCCGCCTTGAAGGTGGCCGTTCGAGCGCTGGTCTCGCTTATAAAGTAGGCCGTTGTGCCGCGACTCGCGCGTTTTGTCCAGCTGCAAGTAATGCGACACATACCAACCCCCGGCCGACGAGCCTGGGGTTCTGTTTAGAGGGTCATTCTTTAGGCTGGATAAGGACGTCGGAAATCCCTAGGTCGCGAGCCATTTCCATTCGCTTCTCCGGCGTATCTGGAAGCTGCTGTGCTAAACCGTCTTTTGCAATGGCAAGCCGGAGGAGAGCGATCACTGCTTCGTTCAGGCTGAGCTCTTGCGGAGAGTCACAAACCCAAGCCCGGACTTCCCTCTGAAGTTGTACTCGATGCGGTATTTCATCGCTAATCCCGGAGCCTTCCCTCAGCGCCCATCGAACGCCATGCGACGTCGCCAATGCCGTAATGCTCAGCCTGTGCGCGGCTCACCTTTCGTATGCCTGACTGTCCGAAGCGTGGAATCACTGCTACGCCTGCATCGCAGGCTGCCCAGTGCCAAGCGTCAGCGTCATCCATTCTATCTGAGCGAACCACGAATTCTCGCGCAAGGCCACGCAGCGAATACTTGATCACATACAGCGCATTATCCGGCATGGGCTCTCCTTATCAGCTTAGATCACTGAGTTTTTAGAGCCTTGTTCTGCTTAGGGCAAGAGCCCGTGTAAACCGTTTTGCTTGCTGTGAGTCATTTCACATTCGACGAGCCGAGGGGGAAGACCCTCGCCACATCATTCAAGGGCTCGCCACTTCGGCGGGCCTTTTTCCTTTCTGGAGCATCACCTATGGCCGAGCCAAGCACCGGCGCCCTTGCAGTGACCGGCGTACTTGCCAGCGTCGGTCTGGGCGCAGTCTTCCCTCAGCTGGATCTGGCCACCCTGGTGGGCGCGTTCGGCGGGGCTTTCTTCTACGTCGTGTATGCCAGGGATATTGGCATGCTGCGCCGCATCGGCTACCTGCTGACCGGCTGGATCGGCGGCTACCTCGGCGCCGCCGAGATGCTGGGCAGGACCTGGACGCAGACAGCAGGCTTCAGCGCCTTCGTCTGCGGCGTGCTCTGTGTAGTCACGTTCTCCGGCTTGCTGGAGTGGATGCAGACCGGGCGAATGCCCCGCTGGCTGCAATGGGTCGTCCGCCTGCGAGCCGGGAAGGAGGGTTGAATGGTTTCCGTTATCCAGGCCGCCTTGTGCGCCGTTATCTTCGTGATGATCGGCCTGCGCTATCGGTCCTACCCGGATGCCCGATACAAGCTAGGGGTTTCCCTGATGGCCTGGGCCGCGTGTGCGATTACCGGGATGCAGTTCGTGAGCCTCATCGGGCGCATGGTGCTGCATGACGATTTCGCCGACGCGTCCTGGTTCAACACTGCGTTCTACTTGCTCGCTGCCATTCTGGTTTGTAGAGCTAAAGGAAACGTCGCCAAAATCGTGAGAGTCGATTGACCGCGCCACGGTTCACGCCCGTCTCGTTTCAAGGCGCGCGAGGGAACATGTCTATCATTCAATTGAGGCCCAAGGGAGAGGTCGAAAAGCACCTGGTTGGGTTTCCGCTTCTTTGACAGTTCACGCAAGGAATTCGGACATGGCAGACAAATATGTTGGGAAGGTCGTTGGAGTTGGCACGGATAATTTGGAGTACGTGATCAACATTTACCAGGATGAGGTCGTTGAGCGATCCTCAAGTGGGATGATTCGACATGAAGGGTTGAAGCATTTCGAAATACGCACGGGTGGCGCCGTGAGGAGGATCTCCGAAGCTGAGTACGAGATCGTGGCTACGGGAGTGAAGGTCACTATTCGTGATGGTGAAGGCTAAGAGCGTCGGCCTTTTATGCGAGCATTTGGCATGGAATGTCGCATGGCAACGCACTATCTCTGACTTGGTGGTTTAGATGGCGTGGAAAAGCATAGCGGCCACTCCGGACCACTCTTGTCGCGCAATGCGCAGGAGTGACAGATGTCCATGTCATTGAGTGATAGAGAGAAACAGCCCAGACCTTACGGTTACCAGTGGCAGCAAGCTCGCGAGGGCTGGCTGCGCAAGAACCCACTCTGCGTGCGTTGTAAACAGTCAGGCATCAACAAGCCTGCCACCGTCGTCGACCACATCCAACCACACCGCGGCGACATGACCCTGTTCTGGGATCGGACCAACTGGCAGTCGCTCTGCGCCAACTGCCACAGCTCCTACAAGCAGCGCCTGGAGAAGTCAGGGCGCGAGGTAGGGTGCGACGTCAGCGGCAGGCCGCTGGACCCACGGCACCACTGGAACCGGCCCTCCTGAGGGCTTCCAGGCGCTGCGGGGCCCCATGACACGGGGTAGGGGGGGGTGAAAATGTTTTCCGCAAAACCTTTCCTGACCGATCGCCCTTCTCTGTGCGCATACCCGCGAAATGAAATGATTTTTTTTGAGACCAAAAAATGGCTGGGAGAAGACCCTGACAGAGCTGAAGCTTGTCAGAGGGAACCCCGGCATCGAGCTGACGGTTCGTCATAAACCTACAGTGTGTGGCTGGGCGACACGCCTTCGAACTCGCAAACCTGTGGGTGTGTGCAGCATTTAACTGTCAGGTCGGGTTCGCCTAAAGTCGAAAGCACCACTTCAGATTCTATTCAGATTCGGCCCCGATAATTCCCCCGTCGAACCCAATTGGGGGGAGTTTCATGACCGAATCTCAATGGAGCAGCCTGCTCCCGCTACCGATTGGTAGCCATGCCGACCATCACGCGCACCTGTCGCTTCATCTGGTCGCAGACGCATCTCGCGCAGATATTGAGCATTTCATCCACCAGTGTTTTGCCAGCGCGCATCAGGCGGATGTGCGGCACTTCCTGCCAGAGTTGCTGGCGTTGCATGACAGCCACGGCCGGTTGATCGCCGCAGCAGGCATGCGGCCAGCCAGTCATGGCCCACTCTTCCTCGAACGGTATTTGGACGAGCCTTTGGAAACGGCCGTTTCAAGGATTGTGGGTACCCCACTGGAGCGCACCTGCATGGTGGAAGTGGGTAACCTGGCCTCCCTCAGCGCTGGTAGTGCTCGCATCATGATCATCGCCGTCACTTGGTTGCTGGCCACCCGTGGCTTTGAGTGGGTCACGTTCACTGGGGCGACGACACTGATCAACAGCTTTAAGCGTCTTGGGCTGACGCCCAGCGTGTTGGCCCCGGCCGATCCCGACCGCCTGCAGGGGCAGATGGACCAGTGGGGGACCTACTACGAGCAACATCCGCAGGTGTTTGCTGGAAAGATTGGCTATGGCTTCGACGCTCTGACCCGATCTGGCGTGTTCCAACGGCTGGGTTTTCCAGTGCCCGCAGAGGAGACCGGCCATGCCGCGTGAATTGGAGCGGTTTCAAGAGCTGCTGATGGCGTACGCTCGCGATCATGCCGGGGCCGTGGCAGTGAAGGGAGATACTCAGAGTTACACCTATCGGCAGTTACTCGGTGAAGTGGGACTGCGAGCCCATGTTCTGCACCGGCAACCTGCGGGCGTATTGGTACTGGCCCTGGACAACGGCCCCGATCTGCTGTTCTGGGACCTGGCCGCCTTGTTCGCGGAGCGCCCCTGCGTGATCGTGCCTTCGTTCTTCAGTGCAACGCAGTTCGATCACTGTATTGCTCAGAGCGGTGCCTCAACCGTGCTCTGCACGACGCAGTGGGTGGCGCGACTGCTGAGTGAGGGATTTGTCCAGGAAGGTGAGTTCTGGGTGCGCGAGCGGTCGGGCAGCGCCCCCTTGCCTGATGGCACCGCCAAGGTGACCTACACCTCGGGCAGTACCGGGACACCAAAAGGTGTCTGCCTGAGCGCTGATGCCATGCTGCGGGTAGCACGTGAACTGGAGGTGGCAAGCCGGCCCACTGAACCGCAGCAGTATCTGGCCGTGCTGCCTTTGGGGGTATTGCTGGAGAACCTCGGCGTCTATGCCGCACTGATGACGGGGGCCTGCGTACAGCTCTATCCACAGCATCAGTTGGGCATGGGCGGCGCAAGCCAGGTGGATTTCAAGCGACTACTGGGCGCCATTGCCCTCAGTGGTGCGCAGAGCCTGATCCTCGTACCGCAGTTGCTGATGGGGCTGGTCACGGCCATCGAGCGCGGCCTTGTGCGTGTTGGCCCACTGCGTTTCGTGGCGGTGGGTGGCGCTCGGATATCGCCAAGCCTGCTGGCCCGGGCCGAGGCGGTCGGTTTGCCGGTGTTCGAAGGCTACGGCCTGTCGGAGTGCGCCTCCGTGGTCGCATTGAATCGCCCTGGTGCCGTACGCCACGGCAGCGTCGGCAAGCCATTGCCCCATGTGCAAGTGCGTATTGCCGAGGACGGCGAGGTGCTGGTGGCCGGCTCGACATTGCTTGGCTACCTGGAGGAGGGCCCGGTGACCCAGTCATGGTGGGCAACAGGCGACCTGGGCCACCTCGACGAAGAGGGCTACCTGTATCTGGACGGGCGCAAGAAACACCAGTTCATCACCAGCTTCGGGCGCAACGTCAACCCCGAGTGGGTAGAGGCCGAACTCACTCAGAGCGGCGTCATCGCCCAGGCCTTCGTGCATGGCGAGGCCTTGCCGCAAAACCTGGCACTGCTCTGGCCGCTGGATCCCACCGCCAGCGATGAGGCCATCGAGCAAGCCGTGCAGCAGTGCAACGCGCAGTTGCCCGATTACGCCCGGGTACACACCTGGCGGCGTTTGCCAGCCCCGCTCAGCCCCCGTGACGAAACCCTGACTGCCAACGGCCGCCCGCGACGCGAGGCGATCTTGCAGCGCTACCACACCCTGTTATCCGACATCTCGTTGTGAGGTTTCCCATGTCCTTTTTCGACACCCTGCAAACAGAAACAGCCCAAGAGCGTCAGGCGTTGTTCGCCGTACCCGTGATCCGTGAAGCCTTGGCTGGCCAGGTCAGCCTGGACAGCTATGTCGCTTTCCTGAGCCAGGCCTACCACCACGTTCGCCACACCGTTCCACTGATGATGGCCTGTGGCGCACGTTTGCCGTCACGGCTGGAGTGGCTGCGTGGCGCGGTATGCGAGTACATCGACGAGGAATACGGCCATGAGCAGTGGATCCTCAACGATATCAAGGCGTGCGGCGGCGACTGGGAGGCGGTTCGTGATGGTCGCCCGGCAGTGTCGATCGAGCTGATGGTCGCCTACCTGTACGACCTGATCGCTCGCGGCAACCCCGTCGGGCTGTTCGGCATGGTCAATGTGCTCGAAGGCACCAGCATCGCTCTGGCCACTCAGGCAGCGGGCACCATCAAGAGTACCCTGGCCCTGCCTGATCAAGCGTTTAGCTACCTCAGTTCCCATGGCGCGCTCGACCAGGACCACATGGTGACTTACAAGCAGTTGATGGACCGCCTCGACGATGCCGCCGACCAACAGGCCGTCATCCACGCGGCGAAGGTCGTCTATCGCCTGTACACCGAGATGTTCCAGGGCTTGCCGCGCGCGGGCCAGTCAGAGGTGCGCCATGCGCTTGCCTGAATCTGTAGTCATCCTTACCGGCGCCAGTGGGGGCATCGGCCTGGAGCTGGCTGAACAACTGTGCGCAGCTGGCGCCCAGGTGCTGGCTGTCAGTCGGCACATGGGCAAGCTGGCCGGTTTGATGAATCGGTATCCTGATCGCCTGCGCTGGCAAGAAGCGGACCTGCGTAGCCCGCTGGGGCGCGAACTGGTCGTAGCCCGCGCTCGCGAGATGGGCACGGTCAACGTGCTGATCAACGCAGCCGGCGTGAATCGCTTTGCCTTGCTCGATCAGTTGGACGAACACGCACTCGACGAGCTGCTGGACATCAATCTTAAGGCCCCGCTGCAACTGACGCGTGCCTGCCTGCCCTTGCTGCGTGCGCAGCCAAAGGCGTTGGTGGTCAATGTAGGGTCCACCTATGGCTCGATCGGCTATCCCGGCTATGCCACCTATTGCGCCAGCAAGTTCGCCCTGCGCGGGTTCTCCGAAGCGCTGCGGCGCGAGCTGGCGGACACCACGGTAAACGTCTTGTATGCCGCGCCCAGGGCAACCCGCACCGCCATGAACAGCAGCGCGGCGACAGCGCTCAATCAAGCGCTGAAGGTTGGCATGGACGACCCGGCGGATGTCGCCCGTGCGGTGCTCGAAGCGGTGCAGTCCGAGCGCAGCGAGCTTTACTTGGGCTGGCCGGAAAAACTCTTCGTGCGCATCAACGGCATGTTGCCGGGTGTGGTCGATCGCGCACTGCGCAAGCAACTGCCTGTCATTCGTCGCTACATCGGTAGCCATTCCAAGGAGTCGATCAAATGAAGCGTCTGTTCGTTGCCAGCTTGTTGGCATTCGCCCCCTTCACTTGGGCACTGGACCAGGCCGGTACCCAACACTTGAGCGAGCTTCAGCAGCGCTGGGCGCAGATCCAGTATCAATTGCCCAAGGACAAACGGGCCGATGCTTTTGAAAAGCTCTCTGCTGACGCGGCGGCTTTCGTTCATCAGTATCCCGGTACACCTGAGCCTCTGATCTGGGACGGCATCATCAACAGCAGTTGGGCGGGCGCCGTTGGCGGTTTAGGGGCACTGGGTAAGGTCAAAGCGGCGAAGACCAGTCTGGAACAGGCCATGAAACTCGACCCCAACGCGCTACAGGGATCGGCCTACACCAGTCTTGGCACGCTGTACGACCAAGTGCCTGGCTGGCCGATCGGTTTCGGCGATGCCGACAAAGCTGACGCTTTGCTGCGCAAAGCGCTGCAGATCAACCCCAATGGCATCGACAGCAACTACTTCTGGGCTGATCATCTGTACCGACAAAAGCACTACCCTGAAGCAACTGCAGCCCTGCAGAAAGCCTTGCTGGCTCCGCCTCGGCCGGGGCGCGAATTGGCTGACCAGGGTCGGCGCGCCGATATCGATGCTTTACTCAAGGCCATCAAGGACAAACAGGACTGAACATGCGGCTGTTGCTGGTTGAGGATGACATCGCACTGGGAGAAGGGATCTGCGACGGCTTGCGCCAGGAGGGCTACACCCTCGACTGGTTGCGTGACGGCATCAGCGGCTTGCATGCGTTGCAGCACGAGACCTTCGATCTGGTGATTCTGGATCTTGGTTTGCCCCGCATGGATGGCATTGAACTGCTGCGGCGGGTACGCGCCGGTGGTGACAGCCTGCCGGTGCTGATACTCACCGCACGGGACGCACTCGACGATCGCATCACCGGCCTGGACGCCGGCGCCGACGATTACTTAGTCAAGCCGTTCGACCTCAACGAGCTGAAGGCACGCTTGCGCGCGTTGCTCAGGCGCAGCGCCGGCCGCGCCAAGGTCATGATCGAGCATGCCGGAGTCAGCCTCGACCCAGCTACCCAGCAAGTTCATTACAACGGCGTTGAAGTGGTGCTGACCCCGAAGGAATACATGCTTCTGCACGAGTTGCTGGCCCAGCCAGGCAAGGTCTTCACCCGCGAACGCCTGACCCAGCTGCTGTATGGCTGGGATGAGGAGCCAGAGAGCAATACGCTGGAGGTGAACATCTACCACCTTCGCAAGAAGCTGTTTAACGGGCTGATCCGGACAGTGCGCGGCATCGGCTATCTGGTCGAGGCCAAAGCATGAGCTCGCTGCGCCAACGCACTCTGTGGCGGGTGATGCTGTTGCTGCTGCTGGGGACCGGCCTGCTGGCGCTCTATAACTATCACGACAGCCGCCATGAAATTAATGAGGTGTACGACGCGCACCTGGCCCAGAACGCGCGCTTGCTGCAGGGCGTCATGAGCCTGCCGGTGCAAAGTGGCTCGCGTGAAGCGATGTACCAGGCATTCAACCAGGCATTGGCCCAGGCAGGCCACCATCGGGTAGGCCACCCCTACGAGAGCAAGCTGGCATTCCAGGTCTGGCAGGATGGCGCTGGCTTGCTCGTGCACACCCCCAGTGCACCGACCATCGACCCTCCACCGACGGCTCCCGGATTCTATGATTTTTCAAGTGGTGGCGAGCAATGGCGCGGTTTTGTCTTGCCAGTACCGGAACATCACTGGGTTATCTGGGTGGGTGAGCGTGATGATGTGCGCTACGACCTGATCGACCGGATTGTTCGTCACACCCTGTTCCCGTTCCTGCTCGGCAGCCTGGCCTTGGCACTGCTGGTTTGGGCTGCGATTGGCTGGGGGCTGCGGCCGTTGCAGAACATGGCCAATGTCATCCGCGGGCGCCACGCCGACTCGCTGGAGCCCCTTCAGCTAGTACCACTGCCCTCGGAGCTGGAGCCCATGCAGGCCGCCATCAACCGCCTGTTGGCGCAGATCGAGGACCTGCTGCGGCGTGAGCATCGGTTCATTGCCGATGCCGCCCACGAAATGCGCACACCCCTGGCCGTTCTGCGCCTGCACGCGCAGAACGCGATGGAGGCCAGCAACGAGGCCGAGCGGCACAAAGCGCTGGGCTTTCTGATGGGGGGGGTCGATCGACTCACCCGGGTTGTCAACCAGTTACTCACCCTGGCCCGTGTCGAGCCAAGGCTGGGGCAGCGAGCCAGCACTCGGACCGACCTGGCCGAAGTGGTCACCGAGACCTTGGCTGACCTGACCCCGTGGATACTGGACCGCGGCCTGGAGCCCTCGTTGGACATCGGAGAAGGCGACCACCACCTGGCAATCGATGCCGGCGCCCTGGGCATCGCGCTGCAGAACCTGGTATCCAACGCGGTGGAGCACTCACCGCCCGCTGGCCGCATCGCAGTGTCACTCAGGCGCCTGGACGATAACTTCGAACTGACTGTCGAGGACGAGGGGCCGGGTATCGATGAGGCGAGTCTGTCGCGCGTATTCGAGCGTTTCTATAGCCGTAACAGTCCCAATGGTGCAGGCCTTGGGCTTTCCATCGTGGCGACCATCGTTGACCGAATGGGCGGGCAGGTGCGTCTGCATAATCGAGCAAGCGGCGGGCTAGCCGCCACTCTGCTGTTTCCCGTCGAGTGAGTCCCCCAGCACACTCGCCGCCAACCCTACAGCTGGTATCTGACGCTGATCACTTCAGACTTCCTTAAGCTTGAACCAGCAACCTGACATTGTCCGGTTGCTGGGGACCGCTTCTACATGGCACCTAGCGGCAACGGACCTCCCTCTCATTTTTCGAGGCCATGGATATGAAGCGCGATTCAACTATCGACCGCTACGGTCGCCTGTCCATCATCATGCACTGGAGCATGGTCATCCTGTTCATCGGCATTTACGCCTGCATCGAACTGCGTGGGGCGTTGCCAAGAGGCAGCACACTAAAGAGCCCATTGCTGGGATTCCATGCGCTGATGGGTGTCGCCGTATTCGCGTTGGTATGGGTACGCCTGATTGGTCGGCTGAGCCCACGTCCTCCCATCCTACCCACGCCACCTACCTGGCAGACGGCGATGGCCAACGTCACGCACCTGGCCTTGTACGGTTTAATGATCGTTACTCCGCTGTTGGCCTGGCTGATGCTAAGCGCCGCAGGTAAGCCGTTGCCGTACTGGGGCGTCATTCTGCCTTCGCCTGTTCCTGTCGATCCTGCTCTGGCCAGAACACTGAAGGACTGGCATGAGCTGGTAGGTAACGCTGGTTACGCGCTGATTGGGCTTCATGCTTGCGCAGGCCTGGCACACCACTACTTGATCAAGGACAACGCCCTCAGGCGTATGCTGCCACGGTGATACGAGCTACCGCTCGCAACCTACCGAGTAACCTGGAACTTACTATCGAATGGCGGAACGGTCTGACTTTGGTGGTGTTGCTGGCAGGCATCGCTAGCCCGGTCAATCTTTCTCGCTTGGCCACCGGCACCGCAGAGTGTGATGGGCCTCGCGATCTACACGAACCTCTTCCAGCTCGGTCAGCAGGAGCGAGCATTTTCGCAGATGAGTACACACAATACTGCACATAGGTCAGGCGCCGGCTGTAGAAACGGATGCTGCTATTCATAAGCGGCAGCTTTGGGGCGATTTCGGTCAGCCGCGACCGGCTGCTTTCGACCCATAGCGGCCCTTCACAAATGTCTGCTACCGGCCAAGAGCTGCAGTTCACGGGCCGTTTCCGAGCGCTACTCCTTCTGATACAAGCCACACTATCTACAAGGTATACCCCAAGGATTGTGAACCAGTAGGTGAACAACTTATAGCCTGCGCCCGAAGAGCAACGCTGAAAATCATAACGTTATAATTTGTCCAGTCTGCGGCCATGATAATTAAATAAATATCTTGCCGCCTAGCATTCAGCGAATCTCGATTTCTTCCACGCCTGCGTCGGTTAACAGTTGATATAACTCGGAAACACGATCACGATTGCCTCTGCCGGAGCAAAAAAGGAAGATTGCTCGCTGCTTAGCTCTCGAAAGGGCAACGAAGAATGTTGCTATACCTTCCGGGTTTCGTGGCGTATGACTCCACCACGATTGATCGTCGAGTCCGATGAAAAATACGGTATCGAACTCGAGTCCCTTGCTCTTGTGCACAGTCATCATTGAAATGTCGTGCACACCTATGAATCGATCAATACAGCGCGGCCAAGTCTCTGCCTCGGAGGCAGCCTGCTGGAGGTGTAGTGAGAACGCTTCCACCATGATATCGAGAAGGTCGTTGCGGGCGTATGCAGCGTAGGTAGTCGACATAGATGCAACATCCAAGAACGCAAAAATACGATCCGTAATTTCCGACGCCAACTCTACCGTAGGCAAACGAGGACGGATATGTTGCCCGAGTACGTCAAGGAAGTCCTGAATATCCCGATCAACTCGGTATCGTCGCACCTCATCGTCTACGTCGACTCCGCGAATAGCATAAACAGCCGAGGAAAAGGTCGACCATGCCGCCGCACTACGTTGACCGCTAGCCAAACTTAACGCTGCCAGAGCTATGGCAGTAGCCTCATCGACCATTAAATCTTGGACATTTGTTCGACCTATAGCCTTGCTCTCGTTTCGGATGCTCAATCCTGCGGCGGTAAATATTGGCTTCAGTTCCTCCTCAAACTGATCCGGGCGCTGACGCACTAGGAGCACATAGTCGCTAGGTTGCTTCTGGCGTACAGCCATGTCCGCCGCGATCCATTGTGCCAGCCTCTGCCCCTCTACAGCCGTCGAGCGAGATCTCCATACCTGGACTACATCCCTATCCAACTGGCCCTCAGTCTGTGACTGGATCTGCGGAGATTGCGGATCTAGGGCCTGCGCGACAAAATGTTGAACGCGCACCAGCTCTGGTGAGGATCTGAAGTTAAAAAGCAGGTTAACCCGCTGCGCCGCAAAATCTACCTCAAATTGCTCAAAGGCATCATTACGGGCTCCGGCCCATCCCATGATCCTCTGCTTGTGGTCCCCTACAGCTGTGACGACTGTTCCCGCTTGACCAAAAGTGGAGAGTAAAAAGTCGTATTGGGCAAAAGATGTGTCCTGGAATTCGTCCACAAATACGTATGGATAGGTCATACGTAGAGCACGAGCAATCTTGGGATTCGCTCGGATAATCAGCTCGGCAAGTCGGTTCAACGTTACGAACGACATCTTGGACACATTAGCGCCGAATAGCTGCTGCCGTAGCCACTGATAGATCGCTAGCTGCTCCGGTGTATTAGGTTGTTGAAGCGCATCTGCTTCTAGGCGACTACCACCTATCGTCTCTGATTCAAACCGCTCAACGGATAATTGTGCAATTCTCGCTTGCCACTCTGGCCGAGCCATGAATTGAATACGATTCAACTCGTCCTGTACTAGTCGCCGGTTAGGGAAGCTAATCTCATAAGGACGGGAGGGGCGCCAATGCTCTGGAATCGCAGCTTGAAAGCGATCAACAAGGCTTTTGGTGAACGCGTCAAATGTCAGGGAGCTGAATCGTGCAGCCAATTGAGGTGGGCACCGCTTGCGAACACGAGCTGCGAGATTGGCAGCCGCATCAGTTTTGAATGAGATAGCGAGAATCTGCTGTGGTGCTATGCACAACCCGGTCTCCAAAAGGTAAGCAGCACGCTGCGCCAAAAATTCAGACTTTCCGGCGCCGGGGCCTGCAACAACAGATGTTGACTCCAAGCGACGCAGAGCTATCCAGGCATTGGGTTCCAGTCTCTGTATGCCGCGTGGTTGCCATTCTTCGATAGGGATGGGTCTCCAGTTCATTGCTGCTCAACCTGCTCTAAAGTAGTGCGAACTCTTGTCAATAGACGTCGTAAAGGCTCTGGCATGGCTGCCACTAAATCTTCGGGTGATATTTGGCTCAAAACTCTTACATGTGTAGTGGGCTTACCACGTCCTAAGAAAAGATATCGATACCACCTCAGGTTGTCGTCCTCCGCGGCTGCATAAAAGGCTGGAGAGCCTTCTGCGCCGAGTACTGCGTCCCGGGGCTCCCCCGCTTGGGCTGGTCCACGCATTCCATGTTCAAGGACCCGATAAGCTTCGGGATAGGCTTTGAGCATGGTGTAGTCCAAGTCCAGAGGGTCCGAGAAAAATACTTGAAACTGTTCAAGCCAGCTGGTCCATTGGCCCAGAGTTGCAAGATCAGCAGCTGGATGGTTCGCTATTAGGTTTATATTTTCAGCCGGACCATCAGCATGTAATGTATTTCCGAAGAGCCGCTGCGGCGTGACACCGGAACTCAGCAGTTGTTCACACGTAGTTTTAATACGGCCGAAGCCCCCACCGCTGCGTCCCCAGTCAAGATCAAGCAATGTCGCATACGGTACTTCGAGACTAGCTAGCAATCTCCATAGATGATTGACGTGCCGACCTCCTAGCGGTACTACAGCAACGAATGACCTATCGATTGGGAAGCCCATTGCTTTAGCCAGCATGGGCAGCACCACTTCCTCCGTAGCACCTTCACCAAGTATCACGTAGCGTGCGAAGTACAGTTCGGGATATGCCCGGACAGCCTCCCGGACGAACTTGGAAGCCTCTTCTTCGCCTATAGGCAGACTGATTTGACGTACTTCGGTGTGACGGAATTCTAGGTTCAACCGGAAGTGCCGCACGCTAGAAGGCTCTATCCGCGCAAGGATGCTGGGTGAGTGGCTCGAGACCAAAGCTTGAGCGTTTAACCCCGCGGCGACTTCTTCGACCTGATTGATGATGCGAGATAGATAGAACGGAGCCAAATTGTTTTCCGGTTCTTCAAGCGCGACGATGGTTAGCGCAGGTAGAGCGATACCAGCAGCAGCGAAGCCTGCTGGAGCATTGTTACCTGCAAGTCTCGCCTCAATGTCCAGCGTTGCTGAGACCATTGTCATATGGAACAGAGAACGCTGGCCGTCGCTTAGATCCTCTAATGTACGGTCTTGTCCGTCTTCGGCGGGCAGGAAAACTACTTCGACGCGTTTGATGAATTCTTGCCAACGGGTGTCTACAGGCCGGAAAGACGGGGTTGTGTGGGTACCTGCTGAATGGAGCTGCCGCCAACGCCGGGTGACTGCGGAGCTAATGCTATCTACAGCAGCCTCGGCAGAAAACGCTTGGTTCACGGCAGCGCCAGCGTCGGTCAATGAATCCTTAACCTGCTCTGACCAATTGATTGCGCGCCAAAGTCGGCCGCGTATAAAAGCAGTGACTTGAGAAGCGCCGTCTCGCGTTGCCGGTATATAGATGAGCTGGACTCGCGAGCGATCGGAGCCACGAAGCTGGTGAAGGTCACTTGCTTCGAAATCACCGAAGGTCTGCACGGCGCAGTAGGACTCTTCGATCGCGCCATCCAAGGTGCCATCGTCCGTCCATGTTGCGTGCAGCCTCAAACGCACCTTTAGATTACCGTTATCCTCGGCCGCCATGTTCTTGAAAAACGCTGGTACGGCAGGGTTTTCCTCGTCGGCATCGAGTTCTGGAAAGGCAAGGATTGCTTCGATCACCAATGTACGAGCCGCGGGTCGTTCCGTCTCGTTAAAGGGAATATGAAAGTCTTGCTTGCGTAATCGTCGTTGCTCAGAGGTGACACCAAACAACCGCTGTAAAGCTTGCATCACTGCAGTCTTACCGGTGCCGTTATCGCCTACAAACGCTACAAGACTTGGTCCTAAAGCAACAGAGGTTTGCTGAGGGCCAAAACAGCGAAAATTCGCCAAACCGAGACGCTCAATATGCATGCGATCTTCCTGACAGCAGTTTCATGAGAGCGGCCTCAGTCAGAGACTAGAGGCTGCCGTGCTTCCGCGCAGCACAAGCGTAGCACTCAACAGCGTTCCCAAGAACGATCATTCCTGAGTTACGTAGACACATTTTCATAGGCTGCTTTTCGGCCGTCAGCTGCCCTTCCTGAAGGGCAGCAGTGTGTCGGGAGCGGACAGTCACGAGGGGCGGCTTTCGACCCAAAACGGCCGTTCGCCGAGGTCGGCTTACGGCCAAAAGCGGACGCTTAGAGTAGGGGGGTAATCTGTCCATTTTCTCCAGGCAGCGTTCGTAGACGGAAGGGTGGCACTAGGCTATTGTCTTGAATTAGTTGCCTAAGCGCTTCAGACGATCAGATGCCATGCTTTACAGCTGGTTGAGACTGACATGACAGGCCTGCAACTTTGATCAGTCTTCAGTTCGGAACAGATAACCATGATTTATCAATGCAGCGGATGCAGCAGAACGACCTTTGAGACAGCATGCCCTTGGTGCAGTAGCTCACAAATTTCAACGTCTACTGAGCTGAGAGCTCAGCAGCTAACTCCGCTCGACCCCTCTTTCTACCCTGATTTTCAGTATCAGTCCAAAGGGCTCATAAAGGATTTCTTAGGAAAGAAGAAAGAGCAGGCACAGCTGAACGATCTGCTCAACAATGTGCTGAGGAAATACGCACAGCTTAAGCAGCCATACTTCACAAATTTCATCCATACCACCCGGGAAACCACGTCTTCAAATAACGACGTTGGAGTGCCAGGACCTAGGCCAGAAGGGGTGTATACGGAACGGGAGTTATTCAGGGAGGTGCTTATCCGAAAGGGGTTCGATGAACTTGAAGGCTTGCCCTCGCTGCTGGACAAACTGCTCCTTACAACTGCATTTAATTCAACCTATCTTGGTTTCTCTAGAGAGCTGAGCCGCCATATCAAAGCCAGCCTAACCGAGACCCTCCGGTCTTGGATTGATGAAGCTGGAACGACGTTCAGATCCGATCTTGCACTATTCTATTACTACCTTTGGGAGAATGATATTTCATACAAAAGTGTCAATTTCAACGCACAAGCGAATACAGCAGACGCTACTTCTTTGATTTCCTTGTCCGCCTTCCGCTCAGGGATGAGTCTTTGCGAGAGCATATACTTCGATATTCTTGTCGAGCGATTGGGGAACCAGCTTGAGCACTTCAACCCAAACCGGTTCATCACGATGTATCTGGTGGACGCAATGGACGGGTTCCAGTTCGAGGCATTTCTAGTGGAGATTTTTCAGACCATCGGCTTCGATGTGAAGGAAACGAAGAAGACCGCTGATCAAGGGGCCGACCTGTTCGTGAGTCGATTCGGCAAGAACATGGTTATACAAGCAAAAAACTACACTGGCTCCGTTGGCAATGCTGCAGTTCAACAAGCGATCTCGGCCAAGGCTTTTTATGGCTGTGATGAAGCCATGGTGGTAACTAACTCGTACTACACGAAATCGGCCAAGGAGCTCGCTAACACGGCAGGGGTACGCCTTGTCGATCGGGAAGGCCTGCAGACTTACCTGGATGATTACAACCAGAAACTAATTGAGATCTTTCAGGCTGAATCGGAAGAAGAGCAGGAAGAAATCAGCCTAAGGTAGCTAGGTAGTGCTATCGCCACAAAGCAGTCAGTCGCTATCGTTTGGATAGTGCGCCCCAGCCTCACTCAGCAAGCTGAGGAATGGAACATGAAATGGAAGAACAGGAATATCAGAGAACTCGCTAAAATTGTTTGCGGCGACGCTGAATATTTTCGTTATCGGTCAAGTAGTTACATTACGGAGTTTTTCCAAGATTGCGACCTAGATTACGTGCACGACGGTTCGACCCGTTGGTCTTGGGTTGCAAGCAGATTGGAGGAGGTGCTGGACTTGCCGCACTCGACCCCTTCGGTTCCTCCCGATGCTTTCATTCGGATCATCCGCTCAGCTCTTGACAAGGGCGATGCCCAGGACGGTGATCCGGACAGGAACAAAGCACTCGCCGCTCTTAATACCGTACTTGCGAGGGAAGGTTGGGAAGCGTTCTACGACGAGCACGGTATCGGCCAGCTGCGCCACAGTGCCACGAACACCATAGTGCAGATGGCAAACCCTCATCGGCCGTTGAGTCCAGCAGAGGTGGAACGTAGAGAGCTGCTCATTATGTACCTCGATAAGTGCTCCGAAGATGAACTAATCGAGGAAGTCTTGTTGCCATTATTCCGTCAGCTGGGCTTTCATCGAATCACGGCAGCGGGTCACAAAGATAAGGCCTTGGAGTACGGCAAGGACGTTTGGATGAAATACACCCTGCCGACTCTTCATGTCCTCTACTTCGGAATTCAAGTGAAGAAGGGAAAGCTAGACTCAGCAGGTGTCGGAAAGGCTGGTTCAGTAAACGTTGCCGAGATTCATAATCAGGTGAGCATGATGTTAGGGCATGAGATATTCGACTCGGAACTTAATCGACGAGTACTAGTTGACCATGCATTTATCGTCGCGGGCGGCGAGATAACAAAGGCTGCAAGAAACTGGCTAGGCAATAAGTTGGACGCAACTAAGCGTTCTCAGATCATGTTTATGGACAGGAATGACATTCTCGATCTATTCATTGTTACGAACCTGCCGCTGCCTAAGAATGCGATGCCTCTCGAGTCGGTGATAGACCCTTTCGAGGACATACTATTCTAGTGAATGGCCTCGTCCATAGTGGGGTAGCTAGTGATCACCGATCGACTGCTGCTGGCCGATTGCTGCTTTTCCTGAAGGGCAGCTTTGGGTCGATAGCGGAAACTGGTTCGCTATCAATCATGGGAGTTCAAAACTCTACGGCTGCATCGCGAGCTCTCATTAAAGGCATTATTCATAATGTTTTTGTCTTTGTAATGTTGGCCCGTGAGGAGTCGTTACGCCAGCATTCCCAGCCACATCGTCCCGAGAATAATGAGCTGCGCCGGGACTAGGTACCGCGCAAAATCGTAGCCACCATTGCTGAACGCTAAAACACATTTGGTCAGTGTGTTCCCCGTCAAAGCCATCATGCCCGGCACCACCAACTCGGCCATTTGAAGCCGACCTGCAACCACCAGCGAGGCTGCCGATGCCGTTGCTGCGTGGGCATCGCCTAGGCCGCTGATGAACGCTGCGATGCTGGCCCCGTTGTGTCCCAAGTGTTCAAGCAGAAACGCCGAGAGCAAGGCGATACCAGTTAGGGCGAGAGTGATGATGAGAGCTGTCCACAGGTTGAAGGCGCCATCTCCCGGATGCACTGCCGAGCTGCTCGATACCCCGCGCCATGGTGCGAGCAGTAACACGCCATAGATCGCTGTAACCAGTGCACCGAGGCCGACCGCTGGTAGGAAAGGGGCGAGCAGGTGGCGGTCGATGACGCTCAGCACCAAGGCGAATTGAGTGATAGTGGCTAGGTTGGACAGTACTGCCGCCGCAGCGATGGGACGCACGGCAGCACTTTGTCGCTTGGCTTCATGGGCCAGCAGGGCAATGGTCGCCGAACCCGAAGCAAAGCCTGAAGCGATAGCGCTTAAGGGCAGGCCATAGCGCGGGCCCATGAGGCGAATGGCAATATGGCCCAGCGCCGCCACCGCCATCAGCAGGACGACCAAGGTGCACAGGGTACGTGGGTTGAGCACATTGTATGGGCCCAAGAAGCGGTCGGGTGTAAGTGGCAATACAACCAATGTTACCGTAAGCAACGTCAGGCCATCGCGCAGTTCCTGTTCGCTCAGTTGCTGCTGCACGAAATGATGCAGCTCGCGGCGCAGGGCCAGCAGTACGGTCGTGACCACACCTGCGGCAGCGCCGAGCTCAGGCTCGGCAACGCTCAGCGCGCCCAGGACAAGCACCAGCAACAGGGCGATCTCCCCGGTCACATCCGGTGTCTTCCTGGGCGAGTGGCGGTACTGCAGGCAGAGCAGCAGTACCAGGCCCAGAGCCGCTGTCGCTACCAGTACAGGCCCTGCCAGCAGCATGCTGACGTAGCCCAGCAGGGCAGTGATGGCGAAGGTCCGCAGCCCGGCTGCAGCAGGTTCTTCGTCGCGACGTTTCTTGCGTTCGCGCTCAAGGCCTACCAGCATGCCGATGCCCAGCGCCACAGCGCCGTGGCCAACATTCAGCGTGTCGAGCATGGCTCTTTCAGGTTTTGCGTGCGTTCATTGTCGGGGGCGCCTTGCTCGAGCGCCATCAATGCGGGCATGTCGAGTATTTCCACCAGCCTGCCGCGCAGGCTGACGATGCCTAACGCACGCAAGCGGGCGACCGATCGGCAGACGGTTTCCAGGCGTAGGCCCAGGTACGATGCTATATCCTCGCGCGACATGCGTAATATGAAGCCATGGGCAGAGTAGCCACGGTTGACGAATCGCCTGGAAAGCCCGATCAGAAAGCTGGCCAGGCGCTGCTCGGCGGTGAGGTTGCACAGCATCAGCACGCGCTCGTGCTCACGCACGATCTCCCGGCTCATCAAACGGTTCAGGCTTTGCTGCAATACCGGAAAGTCGCGTGCCAGCGCTTGCAGGCGACGATACGGCACTGGGCAGACTTCGCTGTCTTCAAGTGCTATCGCGTCGCAGACATGGTGGTCGGTGGCGATGGCGTCCAGGCCGAGCACATCACCCGGCATCCAGAAGTTGATCACCACACCCTGGCCTTCGGCGCTGTTCAGGCTGGTCTTGAAACTGCCGCAGCGCACGGCGTAGAGCGTGGTCAAGGGATCATTGGCATTGAACAGCGCCGTGCCTTTGCGGATGCGCATGCGTGCCCCGATCAGCGCGGCCAGGCAGCTGTTGTTATGCAGGGGCAGACCGGTGGGCAGGCACAGGCCGCTGACCCGACACTCGCCACACGGCGTCGCCAGCGGCTTCAGGTGGACCGGAGGCGAAGCAGGTTGCTCGAGCAGCGTGACTTTCAGTTGGCCGGACATGTTCAAGCCTCTTTCGCACATCGCAGATTAGCCCGAGCTTTTGCACCTGGGCGGGGTGACCAGTCCGAGAGCATGCCCCACGAATGGGGGGCGTTGAGGCGGGCATTCAGTCGCTCGACAAACTGTTCGGCTTCAGCGGCCGTGTTGAAACCTACCCGCCAGTCGTCCATGCGGACCCAACAGCGGTTCTGTTCGGTGTTGTACTCGACGTGGATGTTCACGGGGGCCTCCGGAGCATGCATGGGCAGGAAACTGCAGAACTATGCGAAGCGAAGGCGTCCCTGCCGGCCAGCTCCGCGGTTCAAGGCGTTATTGCCACTTTCATCACGCCATCGCGCTGGTGGGCGAACAGTTGGTAGGCGGTTTCGATGTCATCGAGGCGCATGCGGTGTGTGACCAACGGTGAAACGTCGACCCTGCCACTGGCGACAACCTCCATCAACCGGCGCATGCGCTCCTTGCCGCCGGGGCACAGGGTGGTGATGATGCGGTAGTCACCCAGGCCGGCGGCGAACGGGCCCAGTGGTATGTGCAGGTCGGTGCTGTACACACCCAGGCTGGACAAGGTACCGCCCGGCCGCAGCACCCGCAGCGCCGCCTCGAAGGTGGCTTGCGTGCCCAGTGCTTCGATCGCCACATCCACGCCGCGTCCACCGGTGAGCGCCATGATCTGCTCGACCACATTGCCCTGTCTGAAATCGACGATCTGGTCGGCGCCCATGCGGCGGGCGACGCTGATACGCTCGGCCACGGTATCGACGCCAATGATGGTGGTCGCACCGAGCAGCCGGGCACCGGCGACCGCGCACAGGCCGATCGGCCCCAGGGCGAATACGGCCACGCTGTCGCCCAGGGTCACGCCACCGCGTTCGGCCCCGGAAAACCCGGTGGACATGATGTCCGGGCACATCAGTACCTGCTCGTCGCTTAGCTGATCGGGAATGGGGGAGAGGTTGGCCATGGCGTCCGGCACACGCACGTATTCGGCCTGGCAGCCGTCGATGATGTTGCCGAATTTCCAGCCGCCGATGGCCTTGAAGCCATGGGCGGTGCCTACACCGTCCTGCGAGCCGCAGCCACACAGGCAGGCGTTGCTGTGACCGCTGGGGGTGATGGCGCCGGCAATGACGCGCTGGCCTTCATGGAACCCCTGCACCTGCGAGCCGAGCTTTTCGATCACACCCACCGGCTCATGGCCGACGGTCAACCCTTTGGCCACTGGGTATTCGCCGCGCAGGATGTGCACGTCGGTGCCACAGATCGTGGTGGTGGTGACGCGCAGCAAGGCGTCCAGAGGGCCGATGTCGGGTATGGGTTTTTCGTCCAGCACGATACGGTTCTTTTCGACGAACACCGCTGCTTTCATGAGGGCCATGGCACGCCTCCGGGGCTGGAGATCGTTGTTGATATGGTCGTAGCGTGCGCCCGGCAACTGGCGATACGTTGATCCTCGTCAAGTTTGTGTGCTGCGGGAAATACCGTTTGTCCGTAGGGGCGCCAATTGACAAACGTCAAGTCTGCAAAACACGGGTAAACGATGCTTCGGGTACGTATCGCAACTGCCGAGGTGTGCCATGGAAACCCCGCAAAGACTGTTGTTGATCGCATCACCCTTGATGCGCCGAACCCCCGTCTACGACCGAGCCGCAGCCTTGGCCAAGGCCAAAGGCATGGCGCTGCATATCGTGGCTTTTGATTACGTGGAAGGGCTTGCCACGGCGGGCCTGGTCAATGACCAGGCCCTGGCAGTGATGCGCGAAGGCTATGTACAGCAGCACCGCGAATGGCTGGAAAGCCAGGCGCAGCCGATGCGGCGCAACGGTGTCACGGTCACCACCGAAGTGGTGTGGGTGCAGCATCCCTTGAACGAGGTCCTGGTGCATCTGCGCGAACAGCCGTTCGCCATGCTTATCAAGGAATTCGAGCATGAGCCCTGGTGGACGCGTGCCATGTTCACGTCCCTGGATATCCAGCTGCTGCGCGAAACCTGCATCCCGCTGCACCTGGTGCACAAGGCCAGCCATGCGTTGCCGCGTCGGATCCTCGCGGCGGTGGACCTGTCCAGGCCCGAGGATCAGTTCGAAGGCTTCAACGACCAGATCATCAGCGAAGCGTTGAAACTGGCCCTGCAGTGCAACGCGCAGATCGAACTGCTGTATGCCTATGATCTGGGTTCGATGTACCTGGACGCCAACGGCAGCCGGGAGCATTCGTTTCTGTTCGATTCCAACCTCGCCCAGACGCTTCACGAAGCCCAGAGCGATGCCTTCCAGGCCCTTGCCGAGCGCAATGGCATCGCCGTCGAGCACCGCCACATGCGCATAGGCGACCCGGCCAAGGTTCTAGCCCTGTTCATGGACAACAATGATATCGATGTGCTGGTGATGGGCAGTTATCACCACCACGGCATCGGCTGGCTCATCGGCAGCACCGCGGAGCGTGTACTGCATCGCTTGTCCAACAGTGTGCTGGTGATTTCCCCCGAGCGTTCTCAGGGGTGAGGTACAAGGCCCGCAAGGGCCTTGTTTTCAGGCCCGCAGGTCAAGCTCGTGAAGGATCTCGCTGACATCGCCGCCCAGGTAACCTGAGGTGAATCCCTGCGCCTTGGTCAGCCGGTGCATGGCGTAATTGTTCGCCAGGTCCCTGGAAATCATCCACTCATAGCCATTGCGCCGCGCGGCTTCGATCAGGTGCAGCAGCAGGCGCTTGCCCAGGCCTCTACGCTGCCAGTCCTCCCGCACCGCCACTGCACACTCGCAGCGCGGGCTGCCCGCTACCCCGGCGTAACGGCTGACGCCAATCTGCTGCAGGCAGCCGTCGACGTGAGCCAGCGCGACGTAGGCCATGCGCTGATGATGCTCGACGGGCATCCCTTGCGGGTGGTCCAGGCTGGGCAGGACGCTGTGGATCCCGGCGATACAGCGCAAGCGCCGGGCCTCGTAGGTGAGCGAGCTGAGGAAGCGCCGGTCGCGGTCGTGGTCTTCCTCGCGCAGCGGCCGGATGAGCACGGGCGTGCCGTCATCCAGTTTTTCGACCCAGTGCTCGCAGGCGCCCGGCTGTTCAGTCTGCTGCGTATTCATGTTGCCTCCCATCACCCGGATAGATGCCTGATGCCGTTGTAACGTGGCCGGCCGCCGCGGTTCTGACAATCGTCAATTTCGGACCGGATCACGGGTTTCTGATCTGCATCAAGCGCCAGTGCGCCCCCCACTGGAAAATCCCGTTCATCACACCCCAGCGGCGCAAGCCCGGAGGTCCACTATGAGCCAATATCGACAATTGCTGGTGCTGCTTACCGAGGTCGATCCGCACTCAGCCGCGCTGCGCAGGGGGCTGGCGCTGGCGCATGCCAGCGGGGCCCGCGTGCACGTGCTGGGGGTGTTCGAGCCGAGTGAGGCACACTTGCTGCGCGAAGAGCGACTAAATGAGGCCGATATCAAGCGCCAGTACGACCACTATCGCGAGCAATTGCGAACGCTGGTCGAGCGGCACCGCGGTAGCGGTTTGGCTCTGACGGTCGACAGCCTCGCCGACGGCGATATCCGTAGCGAGTCCATTGCCTACATCAGCGAGCTGCAACCGGACATGGTCATCAAAGACAGTGAAGCCGCGTCGGCCATGACGCGGCTGTTCGGCACCCCGTTGGACTGTGCGCTGATGCGCGGTTTCATGGGGCTCACCCAGTTCGTGCCGATGGCGGCCGTCTCATTGCCCCGGCGCGTTCTCGTTGCCGTGGACACCAGCTTCAGCGAGACGCCAGCCGCGCAGGAACAGTTCAATCGAGGACTCATTCGTGTCGCCCAGGCCTTGGCACTGCAGTGCGATGCCCAGTTGCACCTGCTGTCTGCCTACAACATGGCCGGAGTGTTCGCGGCGGATATGAACGTTACCCAGGCATGGGTCGAGGAGATGCGCGAAGCGCTCCAGGAACCCTTCAATGCCTTGGCCGAGGCCGAAGGGGTGGCGCCGGACCGTCGGCACTTTATGGAGGGCGGCCCGGTGCAGGTGATCCGCAAACAGGTCGCGGCCCTGGAGGTCGACGTCGTGGTGATGGGCGTGGTGCAGCCCAAAGGGCTGGACAAGTTGCTGGGCGACACCACTGAACGCATCGTCGGCCACCCACCGTGCAGCGTGCTCGCGGTTCATCCCCATGTGTTCGAAACCCAGGAGCCTTGGCCATGCAACTGACCTTTCTCGGCGGCACCGGGACGGTGACCGGCAGCAAATTCCTGTTGACCCACAACAGCACGCGGATACTGGTCGACTGCGGGTTGTTCCAGGGCTACAAGCAATTGCGCCTGCGCAACTGGGAGCCCTTGCCACCGAAACTGCGGGGGCTCGACGCGGTCGTGCTGACCCACGCCCATCTCGACCATAGCGGCTTCCTGCCGGTGCTGGTCAGGGAGGGCTATAGCGGACCGATCTATGCCACCCCGGCAACCTGCGCCCTGGCTGAGGTGCTTTTGCTCGACAGCGCGCGGCTGCAGGAAGAGCAGGCCGAACATGCCAATCGCCACGGCTATTCCAAACACACGCCGGCGCGACCGCTCTACACCGAACAGGATGCGAAGCAGGCGCTGGCACTGTTGCGCCCTGTGGAGCTGCATCAGGCGACGCCGATCGCGGAGGGCATGGACCTGCTGTTGCGCACGGCCGGCCATATCCTGGGGGCGGCGACGGTGCAGATCAGCGCCGACGGGCAGACCTTGATCTTCTCGGGTGACCTGGGCAGGCCGCAAGACCCGATCATGCGGGCGCCGGAGCTGATTCGATCGGCGGATGTATTGCTGGTGGAGTCCACCTACGGTGATCGCCAGCACCCGGCAGAATCGACAGAGCAATATCTGGCCCAGGTCATCAACCAGACACTCCTGCGCCATGGCATCGTCCTGGTTCCCTCATTCGCAGTTGGGCGCGCCCAGCTGCTGATGTATTACCTCTACAAGCTCAAGCGTGACCGGCTTATCCCAGATATCCCGGTGTACCTCAATAGCCCGATGGCCACCGATGCCACCGCCCTGTATCAGCAGTTTCGCAACGAGCATCGGCTACCGGCTGCGGAGTGCGCCGCGATGTGCAAGGGCACACGGATCATCCGCACGGTCGATGAGTCCCGCCATCTGGACCAGCTGCGCGAGCCGGCGGTAATCATTGCCGCAAGTGGCATGGCCACCGGTGGGCGTGTGTTGCACCACCTGAAGGCGCTGGCCCCGAACCCGCGTAACAGTATCGTGTTTTCCGGCTTTCAGGCGGGAGGCACGAGGGGTGCCGATATTGTCGCTGGTGCTCACAGCGTGCGCCTGCAGGGTGAGGACGTGCCCATCCGGGCACAGGTGCACGCCATGGAAAATCTTTCCGCCCATGCCGACGCCGACGAAATCATGGAGTGGTTGCGCGGTTTCACTCGGCCACCGCGGCAGACCTACGTCATCCATGGCGAGCCACACGCTGCCGACACCTTGCGACGGCGCATCAGCCTGGAGCTGGGGTGGCAGGTGTGCGTGCCGGAATATCAGGAAACCGTTGCCATAGACCCTGTGCGCTGAACCCAGCGATGGAGGTAGTCATGAACACGCAAGCACGAGAGAAACTACGGGCCTGGATACACCGCCCCAGGGGCAGCCTAGGTTGGATCGTGGCCATCGCAGCGATACTCCTTGCGGCATCTGTCTATCGCGCCGTGAGCCCGAGTTGGCGCATGCCCATGCGTGATCCGGCCGTGCTCCTTAGCCTGCTGGCATTGAGTGTGGCGCTGGGCTGGGTAGTGCAGCGCGGCGTGAAACGCGCGGTCGGCAAAGCAATTTTCAACGGCCAGGAGTCGGGCTGGCAGGCCAGGCTGGCATTTCTGCGCTCGATCGCCCGGGAGTCGAACGTGCTGATGGGTATGCTGTTGCTGCTGGCGGTGCTGGGCGGTGCCACCATATGGCTGGCCGGGCGCTCCGTGGCGCAGATCGTGGAAAACTGCTCGGCCAACCTGCAGGCACAGGTGCAGGTGCCTGAAGATGAGCAGCTTGCGGCGTTGGTCGGCAAACCTGTGTGTACCTGCCTGGCGCAAACCTTCCTGCAGCGCAATGGGGTGATCCGCCTGGCGTTGTTCGAAACGCCGCTCCAGGAAGTGAGTGGCCTGCAGGCGCTTACCCCGGCGGATGAGCAGCGCTGCCTCGCGCAGTTCGATCTGTTACCCGAGCAAGGCAGTGCAAGTACGCCTTGAAAGCAGGCGGTTGTCACCCTGGGCACGCCTGCGCAGGCAGGCCGCCGCGCCTTAGGGCCTTGCGCGGCGGCCAGTGATCAACTCAGGTTGAGCCGGTGGATAACCTGGCTCAGGTCATCCTGATCGACAGTTGTGGTGAAGCCTGCCGCCTTGGCCAGATCGCGCATGGGCTGGTTGGCTGCCGAGTCGATCGAGTACATCTGCCGCAAGCCCTTGGCCTTGGCATGATCAATCAGGTGCCTGAGCAATAATCGGCCCAGCCCAAGATGTTGCCAACTGTCGAGAACTGTCACGGCACACTCGCAGGTGTCATTGCCGACAGCGGCTGCGTAGCGGGAAATACCCACCTCCTGCAGTTCGCCATCCACGTGGGCGAGGGCGACGAAGGCCGCCTGTCGGTCCTGGTCGACCTGCATCAGCTGGTCGAGCATGGCCTTGCCGGCCTCCCTGATCTGGCAAAGGAAGCGAAAATGCCGCGACTCGGGCGAAAGGCGTTCGATGAAGGCCTTTTCCCGCTGTCGGTCCTTGGGTTGCAACGGCCTGATGAGCACATGGGCGCCGTTATCGAGGGCTTCGATCCAGTGCTCGCCTGCGGGTGTTGGAAAGGGCGGTTTGGAGGGGTGCTTTGAACGTTCGGCGGGGGTCATGGCATATCCTCGGCGTTGATTGAACCAGGGAAGGCCAGTGTCGGCGCTTGACTGCGAGTTGACTTGACAGTTGTCAAAGGATTGGCCGCTGGCGTGGATTCATCTGCAGCAAGCCCGGGCGGGTGTTATCGACCCTTGGTTGGCCATGGCGCAAACCTTTTGCAGCCCAGCCAACTTGAGCACATGCCTGCAGGTAAAAAGCCGTGCGGCAATTCGACTAAGTGAACGCGTGCATTGGCACCCCGGTCCATTGCGGCCTCACTGTAAGTTGTGACCCATCTGAGTTCAGCTTGGGCCCGGTCTGGTGCAGCACGTTGATCGCGATCAAACCGACAGGCGCGCGTGATCGTGAGCACGTGACCATTCGATGTTCACTTGGCTTTCCAGTACTTCTGCATCTCCAGAAACAGGAACGAGGCGGTCCAGGTGATCAGCACCAGGCCGGTCAGCGCCTGCAGCCCGGTGAGGTACTTGAGATGGCCGGTGGGGGCGATGTCGCCGAAGCCTATGGTGGTGTAGGTGGTGAAGGAAAAATACACACAGTCCAGAAAGCTCCCGTCGAAATTACCGCTGAGCCTTCCCCAGCCCTCGGCATGGGCCATCAGGTAATAAGCCAGGGCAAAGCACCAGACTTCCACGGCATGGGCCAGCAACGCGCCGAATACCCCCGCGACGATACGGAACCTGCTCCACAGCCTGAGGCGCGGTAGCCAGTCATTCAGGCGCAGCAGGCATTCGTAATGAATGACCACCACCAGGATCACGATCAGCATGTTGATCAGCGTGACAGTGAGCATCGTCGTTACTCAGGACGGGGTTGCAGGGTCACTGCTTGCTGGCGATCAAGGTATGGGTGGCGGGGTCAAGGACCCGCGGCAGCAACGCCGGGAATTCTTCCGGGGTGATGCTTTCCTTGGCCAGTAACAGGTGCGCACCGGCATCCAGGTCTGCGCGCCGCTGCTCGAGCAAAGTGCGGGCACGGCCGTAGGCCTCTTCCAGCAGGCCACGGATGCCGAGGTCGATCTCGCGGGCGGTCTGCTCCGAATAGTCCTTGCGCTCCTGATGCAGCAGCGAGTCACCGAGGTAACTGGCCTGCTGGCGCTCCAGCACCGCCTGGCCCAGCGCTGCACTCATGCCGAAGCGGGTGATCAGCTGTCGGGCGATATCGGTGGCGCGGCCCAGATCATCGGCGGCGCCTGTGGAAACCTGACCGAACACCAGGTTTTCGGCGGCGCGCCCGGCCATCAGCACGACGAGCCGGTCGCGCAGCATTTGCGTGCTGATCAAATAGCGGTCATCGGTGGGCCGTTGCAGGGTGTAGCCCAGCGAGCCAGCGGCACGGGGGATGATCGACACCTTGTGTACCGGGTCCATCGCCGGCAGGCTGCTGGCGGCCAGTGCGTGGCCCATTTCGTGGTATGCCACCACCTGCCGCTCGTCGCTGCGCAGCACGTTGCCCTTGCGCTCGACACCGGCCACCAGTCGTTCGATCGCTGCAGTGAAATCCTTCAGCTCGACCCACTGGCTGGCCCGCCGGGTGGCGACGATGGCGGCTTCATTGACCAGGTTGGCCAGATCGGCGCCTGTCAGGCCCGGAGTGAGTTCGGCAATCCGCTCGCAATCAAGGTCGTTCTTGTAGACGATCTTGTGCAGGTGCACCTTCAGGATCGCCAGGCGGCCCTTGCGGTCGGGCCTATCAATGATGATCTGCCGGTCGAAGCGCCCGGCGCGCAGCAGTGCCGGGTCCAACACTTCGGGCCGGTTGGTCGCTGCCAGCAGCACCACGCCTTCGCGCGGGTCGAAGCCGTCCAGTTCGGCCAGCAGTTGATTGAGTGTCTGTTCTTTCTCGTCATTGCCGCCAAAGCTGCCGATGCCGCGCATCTTGCCCAGGGCATCCAGTTCATCGATGAATATGATGCAAGGCGCTGCCTGGCGGGCCTGATCGAACAGGTGACGTACCCGCGCAGCGCCCACGCCCACGAACATCTCGACGAACTCCGAACCTGAGATCGAGAAAAACGGCACTGCCGCTTCCCCGGCAATGGCTTTGGCGACCAAGGTCTTGCCAGTGCCGGGCGGGCCGACCAGCAACGTGCCTTTGGGCACATGCGCGCCAAGGCGTGCGTACCAGGCTTTGTTCTTGAGAAAAGCGACGATCTCCGTCAGCTCATCCTTGACCTCATCGATGCCCGCAACATCGGTGAAGGTGACCTTGGTGTCGTTCTCGACGTACACCCGAGCCCGTGACTTGCCAACGCCCATCAAACCGCCCAGGCCTTGTTTCTGCCCCAGGCCATGAAAGAGGAAGTACCACAGCACCAGCATCATCAGCAGTGGCATAAACCAGCCGACCACGGTCGCCAGGGTACTGTCCTCGACGACACCACTGAATGCCACGCCCGAGCGCCCCAGTTGCTCGCTCAGTGCCGGGTCGACACGTACAGTGGAAAACACCGTGTGCCCGTCGATGGGCTCTTGCAACCGGCCCAGGATGCGTTCGCGTTCGACATGCAGGTCGCTGACTTTCTGCTGCTCCAGCAACTGCAGGAACTGGCTGTAAGGGATGGCCTGCACGGCCGGCCGGCTGAACAGGCCGAACTGCGCGGCAGCCAGCACGGCCAGCCCGACTGCGAGGAAATACAGCTTCCAGGGCTGATCGTTGTTCATGGCCATCCCTCCTTCTGTGTGCGCGGGCTAGGCGATCAACAGGTAGTCTTCGACCTTGCTCACACCTGGCACCGACCAGGCCGCACGCTCCACCACTTTGCGCACGCCTGGCAGGTGCTCTTCGAGCGCAAGGTCTCGCAAGTCAAGGTCGTTCATGATGGGCCCCTTTGGCAGATCGAAGGGGCAGGGGGGCCCTTCGCTGTTTTTACCCCTGCATCGGGCGAGGCGATTGATAAAGGTCAAACTCGGCGAACTGACGCTGCGTGGTTGACAAATGTCAGGCCGCTGCGGGTGCCGCTACCGATACTCAGGGTGTCTTGGCACCCACGAGGGTCTCTACATGCAACGTTATCTGTTATTGGGGTGGGCGAGTCTGTTGCTGCTAAGTGCTTCAGGTTGCAGCCCGTGGCGCACCGCGGAATACGACGCGCGTCTGGAGTCGGCAGAGAACAATGCTGCCACCGCCCGCTTGCGCGCCGATGAGGTGTGCTCCCGCATCGATCTGGTCGAGCAGACCGCCAATGAGGCCCTGCGCCGGGCAACCCAGGCTCAGGACCAGGTGCAGCAACTGCAGCAGGCCCGGCGCAAGTAGCCGCCATGTCACGCCGATGGCACGGGTTGTTTCCACGCAGCCTTGAACGGCGGGGGGCTCTGTAGAAAAGAACGGCGTGCAAGTATTCAGATCAACCGAACAGACCGAGGCAATCATGAGCCACTATCAACGCCTGCTGCTGATCCTGCGCCCGTTGCTGCGCCCGGCCGGCGCCCTTGAACAGGCGGCCGCGCTGGCGCGGTCAAGCGCGGCCAATTTGCATGTGGTCGCGTTGCTGGAGCCCCTGCAATATCCTGGTGGTTGAGCGCCGCCGCCTGTCATCCACGGCAAGGATGCTGTTCAGGCAGGTGGCGGATCAACCATGGATCGCCAGGATGCTGGAGTGCACCTTGTACAAGGTCTGTTCGGTGGTACTGCCGATCACCTTGGCCTGCCCTTCGTGGTACAGCGTGCCCATGACGACCACCTCGAAGCCATGCTGGTTGGCGTATTCACTGACAACAGTGCGAGCCGCGCCTCGCAGCACGTGCAGGTGATCCGGCTTGATGCCGTAATGGCTGGCGAATGTGCTCAGGCGCTTCCGCGCCCGGCCGGTCACGTCCTCGATCCTTTCATCAGTCCAGGCGACGGGTGCGGCGGCATAGGCGACGAAGCTGGCGCTGGGCTCCCAGGCCTGCAGCAGATGCAATTGCGCCCTGCAGGCGCGCGCCAGCAGTTGTGCTGCTTGCAGGATGCGTTCGTTGAGTTTGCGGATGGCCGGGTCATGTTCGACCAGGTCCACGGCGACCAGGATCTGCGCTGGCAGTGAGGCATCCGCCTGGGCCACCAGGTGCAGAGGGACCGGGCAGCGACGCAGCAATTGCCAGTCCAGTGGCGTGAGCAGGGCGCGGCTTACAAGGGTTTCGTGGCGAATGTCTTTTATCAGCATTTCCACCCGGTGCACTTGTGCCAAGCGGATCAGGTCCTTGAGCGGGTCTTCGTCTTCCAGTGTCTCGGCATAGGCAGTGATGCCCTGCTCGCCAAGCGCCGTCACCTGCTCGTGCAACCACGCCTTGCGGTGTTCCTCGTTCTGCCTGCGCGCGTTGCTGCGCAGTATCTGGTCCAGGGTGGCCAGGCGTGAAGGCAGGTGGTTCAGCAGCACCAGGTGCAACGTGCCACTCGTCGCCTTGGCCAACGCTTGCGCGCGCGCCAGGGCGGGCGAGGGGTGCAGGTCCGGGTGGCAGATCAATAACAGTCGTGTCAGGGCGTTCATGTTGGCCTCCACAGCAATGGCCGTCTCGCTGGCGGCATACCGGTTCAGGCCAAGGGTGGCGCGATGGCGCCCGGGGGCCTTGATTTTTATCAAGTACCGTCCAGTACAGGCTTCGATAATGGCAGGCCCAGACAACCGCGCAGCTGCGCCGGGAGGTGACCGATGAACCCGTATCGCCGGATCCTGCTGATCATGACCGAGGTCCGGGCCAGTGCCGCGCTGTCCCGGGCCATGGCACTGTCTGCGGCCTCCGGTGCTTGCTTGCATGTGCTGGGCATCCACGAAAGTGCCGAGCTGCGGCTGCGTCATGCCTTGCAGGAGCCTGCCTTGCCCTCTGCCACGTTCACGCACTTCGTCTCAGGGCTCAAGGCGTTGATCGATGTACAGCCAGCCGCTGGTGTGCGCCCAGGTTTCGAGGCTATGGAATCTTCCAGTCCGCGTGATCTGGTTTCAGGTTACATTGCCCGCTACGCACCTGACCTGGTAATCAAGGACTGTCCAGGCTGCGCCTTGTTCGATCAGGTGGCACAGGCCTCGCTCGACCAGGCGCTGTTGCATGCAAGCGCGGCACCGTTGATGTTCGTGCCGGCTGACGCCCCGGCTTTGCCTGGCAGCGTGCTGGTGGCGGTGGATGTCGCCAGCCCGACGTCGCAGAAGGACTCCCTCAACCATGAATTGCTCGCGGCGGGGCAGCAACTGGCGGCTCAATGCCGGGGGCAACTTCACGTGCTCTCGGTTTACGACCTGCCGGTCGCCATGCTGGCCAATCCTGACCTTGCTGGCCCCTGGGCTGACGAAGTACGCGAGTCGCTGAAGTTGCCGTTCGACGCCCTCGTCGATGCCCATGGCATCCCCCTCTCGCACCGCTATTTCAGCGAAGGGGCGCCAACGCGGGTGATCAAGTCGCATATCGTCAAGTTGAAGATCGATGTGGTGGTGGTCGGCGTGGTGCAGGCCAGAGGCTGGGCCAGGCTGATCGGCGATACCACCGAGCGACTCGTGAGCCATGCGCCGTGCAGTATTCTGGCCATCAGGCCTGCGCCTGCCAGTTGAGTCACAGGGCGTCGGCGCGTCGGCCCCACTGGGGCGGGCCTTAGGCTGTCCATTGTCCCCACCATCATCGAGCGTCTGGGGTGGCAGGTGCGCCTGCAGAGCAGGCGCCATGGGGGCTGGCTGCCACCTTGTCGTTGCCGATTGCCTGAGCCAGTCAGCCACTGGATTAGTCGTTGAGTGGGGCACGTCCATGTGGCGGGCAGCTGCGGTAGTGGATTTCCAGTTGCTGGAAGCCGGCAGTCTGTCTGCATCGATTCATTGACATCGAGGCACTGATGCCCAAGCAGTCCAAAATTTTTCCGCTCGCAGCCCTCGGTCAAGGGCGCGGCTCAAAACTTTACCGGCTCGGTGCGCGTTGATGGCCTGTTTAACGGTGATGCGCCGGCGCGCATCGGCGGCGGCACGGTAACCTTCGAGCCCGGCGCACGCACGGCCTGGCACACCCACCCACTGGGGCAAACGCTGATCGTCACCGCGGGCGTTGGCTACGTGCAGCAAGAGGGCGGCCCACGACGGGAAATACGGCCGGGCGACACTGTCTGGATTCCGCCGCACGTTCAGCCGTCTGCGCATCGCCTTGTTTTTCAGCAGTTCCGTGACCTCATGCAACTGTGTCGAGCTCAGACCGACGCGCAAGCTCGCCGCCATGTGCGAGCGCAATTGCGCCTCTACACCTGGTGTTGCCAGGGCCCCGACAGTCGCCAGTTCGCGGCTTTTCCAGTCGAGGTTGTCGCGCTCGAAGATATCGCCGAACTGATGGGGCTTTGGCTGGGCGGCTATAGGCCTTCGAGGCCTCCTATACTGCCCTTGTCAAATGATGGAGGCGAGGCATGGAGAGAGTGATTGAAGCCTGGCACCTGCCGGCGATCTTCCGCTCCTGCAGGCGCTGGCAGCTTTCCGGGCATACGGAGACGCGGTCAAGGGTGGCGCTCCTACAGAGAAAGTACGCAGGCTGTGGATTTTGGCGGACTCGCTTTACCAGGTGATCACAGATTTCCAAGTCTTGGTCGTTGGCGAACCTAGTTACACGTCCAGCTGACTGAGCGCCGGTAGCGTATCTGCTATGAGGATTTGCTTGAGGCAGCTGTTTCGGTGTTTCGATAGGTCCCAGGTCCGCGTCCTGCGCCACAGAATTGCGAGCTCCGGTTTCGTGGCGCGGACGGTGTGTAGAATATTCTTTACGCACGCACCATTTGCAAAACCGCATGCTAACTTATTGATTTTTATAGACTGATTTTGACTTTTTCAAGTCGTCAGCGGTTGAATTAACTTTATGTAAATCAAAGGCTTGTAATGCATCCGGCCACCACCTTGACATGGTGGGGGTCGTTGGTTCGAGTCCAATTGTGCCTACCAAACAAAAGCCCCGGGTAACCGGGCATCGAAAAGGGCGATCCGCAAGGGTCGCCCTTTTTGTTTGAGCAAGATTCTTGCCGCGGCACTTCGGCACGGGAGCGGCGGCTCCCGCGCCAGCCCCGCAGTCAACCCCTGCTGCCTTTACCGCCCGGCACATGCAGATAGGCCATGACGCTCTCGGTCAGTTCAGTCGCCAGCTTCACCGCTTCCTTGTTGCGTGCCATCACGCCGGCCACCAACCCTTCGATCAACGCCAGCACGGCGATGTTGGAGCTGGTCAGCACCGGATGATCGGCGGGCGCGAACAGTACATGGTGGGCAATGGCGGTCAGTGGCGAGGCCGGCGAGTCGGTGATCGCCAGTACCGTGGCGTTGCGCTCGCGGGCATAGCGCGACAGTTGCAGCGTGTCCTGGGAGTAGCGCGGCAGGGCGATCGCCAGCAGCACGTCCTGCTCGTCGATCACCGCCAGCCTGTAGGCTGCGTTCTCGTTGCCACCCTCCATGCTGATGGCCAGGGCGTCGTTGCAGAACGGTACCAGCGTAGAGGCTGCCAGGCTGGCCAGGTAGGCGCTGTTGCCAAACCCCAGCACATAGACCTTGCGAGCCGCGAGCAGACGCTTGACGAAGGTTTCGAAGGTGTCGGCCTGGTTGTTGCTGGCGGTCGTCGCCAGGTTGCTGCTGGCGCTCTGGATCTGTTCGTGCAGGCCAAAGTCGCCATCGGGGCGTTGGGCCAGCTCGTTGCGCAGCTTGTCCACCGGCGAGACCATCTGCTGCAGGGTGGTCACCAGCTCTGCTTTCATGCCGGTGTAACCGCCCAGGTCCAGGGCCTTGGCCAGGCGATTGACCGCCGCCGGCGAGGTCGCGGTGGCCTGGGCCATCTCTTCGATGGTCAGGGTCGCGGCCTTCAAGGGGTGGCGCAGAATGTAGTCGGCGACCTTGCGCAGCGAAGGCGGCAGCTCGGCCAGGCTTTCCGACAGTTTGCGCATGACCGGCGAGGCATACACGGTGGTGTTCTTCGAATGGCTCGGCATCCGGCGCGAAGCTCCCTGAAAAGTTGGGCCGTAGTGTATCCCAAGGCGCCCCGCGGCGGACGGCCGCAGAGCGCCGGGGGCTTACTTGAGGCTGCCCGCAAGGAATTGCCGCAGCCGCTCGGACTGCGGCCGTGCCAGCACTTCGCGCGGGGCGCCGCGTTCTTCGGCAAGGCCCTGGTGGAGGAACAGCAGCTGGTTCGACACCTCCCGGGCAAAGCCCATCTCGTGGGTAACCACGACCATGGTGCGGCCCTCCTGGGCCAGGTCCTGCATCACCTTGAGCACTTCGCCGACCAGCTCCGGATCGAGCGCCGACGTGGGTTCGTCGAACAGCATTACCTCGGGCTCCATGGCCAGTGCCCGGGCGATAGCCACCCGTTGTTGTTCGCCACCGGACATGTGCGCAGGGTAAGCGTCGCGCCGGTGGCTGACACCCACCTTGTTCAGGTAGTGCTCGGCCTTTTCACGTGCCTCCTTGCGGTTGATGCCCAGCACCTGCACCGGCGCCTCCATCACGTTGTCCAGTGCGCTCATGTGCGACCACAGGTTGAAATGCTGGAAGACCATGCTCAGCCGTGAACGCAGGCGCTGCAATTGCCGCGGATCGGCCGCCCGCAAACCGTCACGCGGGCATTCGCGCAACTTGAGTTGCTCGCCGTTGACCACGATCTGCCCGGCATTGGGTTGTTCGAGCAGGTTGATGCAGCGCAGGAAGGTGCTCTTGCCCGAGCCGCTGGAGCCAATGATGCTGATCACGTCGCCAGCGTTGGCCGCAAGCGACACGCCCTTGAGCACCTGGTGGCTGCCGTAGCTTTTATGCAGGTCCTGGATGTGCAGTTTATTCATCGGTCGGTACTCGTAGGTATCAGTCGCTGAGCAAGCGACCCTGGCGGATGGGGGTATTGCCGGCGACCTTGGCCAGCCACAGGCCCGGTTGGGCAAAGCGCAGGCGTTCGCGGGCGTAGAGAATGCCGTCGGTGCTGGCCCGGACCACGCTGTGGCGATCACTGAGCGGGTCGATCACTTCGAACAGCGGGTCGCCGACCCGCACCTGGGCCCCCAGGGGTTGCAGGTAGCTGACCACGCCGGGGTGCTCGGCGTAGGCGTACTGGGCGCCAGCGAATGGCGTGGCCTGGCAGCCAAGCGCCGGTGCGCTCGGCCAGTGGCCGCTGATCAGGCCTTGCTCGGCCAGGTAGCCGAGGATCTGCTCGGCGCTGGCCTGGCACTGCTCGCGGCCGGTGTCGGCCATGCCGCGCAGTTCGATGGTGGTGGCCACGCAGGCCAGGGGGATCTCGGCCTGGGGGAAGTGCGCGCGCAGCTGCAACCACGGCGCCGCACAGGCTTCATCGAACGCGTCGCCGCCGGCGCCTTCGGCCAGCAGCACCGCTTCGGCGCCCAGGCGCGCGGCCAGCGAGCGCAGCTGCGGCCAGTGCTGTGGCATGGCGTAGAGCAGCATCACCGATTCGAAATCGCAGTGCAGGTCCAGCACCAGGTCGGCGTCGCAGGCGTGGCGCAAGAGCAGCCGGCGCAAGCCGTCCAGCTCCGACTGCGGCGGCGGCAGGGCGTCGATGAGCTCGACCATGGCCTGGCGAATCGTTGCCACGTTGCTGGCCTCGTCGTCGCCCAGGCGCCCCTCCAGGTGCGCGGCGAGCGCCTGGGTCAGTGCCGGGAAGTCGCGGTTGAAATTCTTGCCGCTGTTGAATTCGAAACGGCCCTGATGGGTGGCCTGGAACATCTGGCCGATGCCGATCGGATTGGCCAGGGGCACCAGTTCGATGGTGCCGTTGAGCCGGCCTTGGGCCTCGAGCTCGAGCAGGCGCCGCTTGAGCTCGACGGCAACGCGCATGCCCGGCAGTTCGTCGGCGTGCAGCGCAGCCTGGATGTAGGCCTTGCGCGGCCCGTTGCCAAAACGCAACACGTGCAGGCTCCGCTGGGTGCCGCAGGCGCTCCAGGGCAAGGAATGGTCAATGTGCTGCATGCAGGCTCCTTAGTGCTTGCGTGGGGCCAGGTAGGCCAGCCAGTGGCGCTCGGCCAGTTTGAACAAGCGCACCAGCAGGAAGGTCAGGGCCAGGTAGATCAGCCCGGCGGTGATGAACGCCTCGAAGGGCAGGTAGTAGCGCGCGTTGAAGGTTTTTGCAGCGCCGGTGATGTCCACCAGGGTGACGATCGAGGCCAGGCTGGTGGTCTGCAGCATCATCAGCACCTCGTTGCTGTACTGCGGCAGGGCCCGGCGCAAGGCCGAGGGCAGCAGGATGCGCCGGTACAGGGTCAGGGGTGACATGCCCATGGCGCGGGCCGCTTCCAGCTCGCCGCGCGGGGTTGCCCTCAGGCTGCCGGCCAGCAGCTCGGCGCTGTAGGCACTGGTGTTGAGGGCGAATGCCAGGCAGGTGCAGAAGGTTGCGCTGGACAGGTACGGCCACAGCGGGCTTTGGCGCACGGCTTCGAACTGGGCCAGGCCGTAGTAGATGAGGAACAGCTGCACCAGCATCGGCGTGCCGCGGATCACGTAGGTGTAAAGCCAGGCGGGGTAGCGCAGCAGGCACCTGCGCGAAACCCGCATCAGCCCCAGGGGGATTGCCAGCGCCAGGCCGCAGGCCAATGAAATCAGCAGCACCTTGAGGGTCAGGGCAATGCCGTTCAGGTACAGCGGCAGGTTCTGCCAGATCAGCTGGTAGTCGAGCATCATCGCAGCGGCTCCCTTACAGCTCGGCGGCTTTGTAGCCGACCGAGTAACGTTGTCCCACGCCGCGCAGCAGCACCAGCGACACACTGGTCAGCAGCAGGTACAGCGCCGCCACGGCGAGGAAAAAGGTGAATGGCTGATGGGTGGCATCGGCCGCGTTCTTGGCCTTGAACATCATGTCCTGCAGGCCGATCACCGAGATCAGCGCGGTGGACTTGGTCAGCACCAGCCAGTTGTTGGTGAACCCCGGCAGCGCCAGGCGCACCATCTGCGGCAGGCTGATCCGCCAGAACACCTGCAGGCCGCTCAAGCCATAGGCCGCGCCAGCCTCGGCCTGGCCCTTGGGGATGCCCAGGAAGGCGCCGCGGAAGGTTTCCGACAGGTACGCGCCGAAAATGAAGCCCATGGTGCAGACCCCGGCGATGAAGGGGTTGATGTCGATGTACTGCGAGTAACCCAGGGCCAGCGCCAGGCGGTTGACCAGGTCCTGGCCGCCGTAGAACACCAGCAGGATCAGCACCAGGTCAGGGATGCCGCGCACCACCGTGGTGTAGACCTCGCCCAGCGCCGCCAGCCACTTGAGGGGGGACAGCCGGCAGGCGGCGCCGAACAGGCCCAGGCCGATGGCCACTGCCATGGCCAGCAGGGCCAGTTCGATGCTCAGCCAGGCACCCTCGAGAATGCTCGATCCATAGCCGTGAAGCATGATGAAAACCCTCGCAAGCCAGCGTTACTGGCCGTAGATATCGAACGGGAAGTACTTGCTCTGCACCTGCTGGTAGGTGCCGTTGGCGCGGATCGCGGCGATGGCGGCGTTGAGCCGCGCCAGGTTGGCGGTGTCGCCTTTGCGCACGGCGATACCGGCGCCACGGCCGAAGTACTGAGGGTCGCTGATGTCCGGCCCGACCAGGGCAAAGCCTTGGCCGGCGGGGGTCTTTATAAAGCTCTCCTCGGTGTTGACGATGTCGGCGAGGGTGGCATCCAGTCGCCCGGACACCAGGTCGAGGAAGGCTTCGTTCTGCGAGGCGTAGCGCACCACTTCGACGCCCGCAGGCTCCAGTTGCTCGGTGGCGAAACGGTCATAGGTGGATGCGCGCTGCACACCCACCTTGCGGCCCTTCAGGTCCACGGCAGGTACGTTGAGCTGGCTGCCGGCCTTCATCGCGAACTTGCCGGGCGTGTGGTAGTAGCGGTCGGTGAAATCGACCGACTTGAGGCGGTCTTCGGTGATCGACATGGACGACAGCACGGCGTCGATCTTGCGCACCTTCAGCGACGGAATCATCCCGTCGAACTCCTGGATCACCCACTGGCACTTGACCTGCATCTGCGCGCACAGGGCATTGCCGATGTCGTAGTCGAAGCCGGCAAGCTCGCCTTCGGGCGTGCGGTAGGAGAAGGGCGGGTAGGCCGCCTCGATGCCGATCCGCAGGCTTGCTTCATCGGCGTGGGCGAGGGCGCTGCAGGCACAGAAGGCCAGTGCGCCAAGAAGTCCGGTCTTGTTCATTTTATCGACTCCGGTGGGTGGGCAATGCCGCCCGGCGCTGCATGGGCGAGGGGTCGGCGGAATTGAAATTGACACAATTAATTTCACAAATCAATACGCTGAAAATAAACATGTCAAAAAGGCGATGCTCGGTTCACCCTGGCGGTCGAGCGGGCACCGGTACCCACCTCGACCCGAGGATGTATCTCTTTGTATCCGCCCCCGGCCTTTGCAACCTCGCTTACAAATACCGCTGCCGATGGATACGCCCCGGATACACGCCTGGGGCCAAATGCGTCAGCCCGAACGAAAAGCCTGCCGGCGATGTTCCGGGCCCTCATGGCACAACCCAACCGCTATCGGAGCAACACATGTCCAACACCAAGACTCGTATCGGCCTGCTCACCATCGCCCTGGTGGGCGGTATCAATCTCAGCGCCTCGGCCTTCGCCGTGGAGGCGCTGCCCCAGGGCTACCAAGTCGCTGCCGCCGGCAAGGTTGCGGAAGGCAAGTGCGGCGAGGGTAAATGCGGCGCCGGCGCAGCCCAGGCCAAGGGCGCCCAGACGGAAGGCAAGTGCGGTGAAGGCAAGTGCGGCGATGCCTCCTTCGCCCGTACCGACACCGACCATGATGGCCGTGTCTCGCGCGCCGAACTGCTGGCGGTGGCGCCCAAGGCCAATGCCGAGTTCGACGCCATCGACGCCAACCACGACGGCTACCTGTCGGAAGGCGAGGTGTACCAGTTCCGCAAGGGCCAGTTCGACGCCAATGGCAAGCCATTCCCGGCCGACCTGTACAGCAAGCTGAGCCAGGCCAAGAACTGAACCTCGGCAATACCCAAGGCACGACGCCGGGCCGCTGGCCCGGCCAAGCCTTCCCTTACCTTTGTGAAGGAGCAGCAGCATGACCCAGCAGACCACCATCCTCTACACCGCCCGCACCCACACCAGCGGTGGCCGCGACGGACGCGGCCAGGCCATCGACGGCGAGCTTGACCTGGCATTGAGCCCGCCCGGCTCCGGCCGCCCTGGTACCAACCCTGAACAGCTGCTGGCCATTGGCTGGTCGGCCTGCTTCATCGGCGCCCTGCGCCGGGCGGGGCAGAAGCTCGAAGTACGCCTACCGGAAGGTGTGGCGGTGGATGCCGAAGTCTCCCTGGGCAACAGCGCCGACGGCGGTTTCATCCTGGCTGCCCAGCTGACCGTGCACCTGCCAGGCCTGGCGCAAGTGGACAAGAAGAGCCTGGTGGACGAAGCCCATCAGATCTGCCCGTACTCCAAGGCGACGCGCGGGAACATCGAGGTGAACTTCGTCATTCCTTGAAGGGCACGTCCTGCGCACCTTGTCCGGGCGCGGGGTATCAATGCGCGTCGGCTGATGGCTGTGGCGGCGGCTGGACCTTGCGCATCAGGGGCACCAGCAGGGTGGCGACGGCAAAGCACAGCATGATCACCAGGAACGCATCGGCAAAGGTCAACGTCTGCGCTTCGCGCCAGGTCAGGCCCCACAGCTGGTGCAACGCCGCCTGGCCGGCGTCGAGGCTGTTCTGGCCCAGTGCCTGGGCGTTGTCGCGCCATTGCTCGAGCCAGCGGTTCATGCCCTCGTTACTGGCGTTCAGGTGTTCGGCCAGGCGCAGGAAGTGCAGGTTGGTGCGATCGTTGAGCACGGTCGCACAGGCCGCGATGCCGATCGCGCCACCGAGGTTTCGCATCAGGTTGAACAGGCCCGAGGCCAGTTTCAGGCGTGCTGGCGACAGTGCGCCCAGGGTCAGGGTCACGGTCGGCGGCACCGCCATCTGCTGGGCGAACCCGCGTATGGCCTGGGGCAGCAGCAGTTCCTTGGCGCCCCAGTCATGGGTGATCGACGAGAAGTCCCACATCGAAATGCCGAACAGCGCCAACCCCAGCATCAGGATCCAGCGCAGGTCCACGCGGTTGGCCAGAAAGGCGTAGACCGGGATGGCCAGCAACTGGAACACCCCGGTGGAGAACACCGCCAGGCCGATATCCAGTGCGCCGTAGCCGCGAACCCGGCCGAGGAACAGTGGTGTGAGGTAGATCGTGGCGAAAATCCCGATCCCGGTGATGAAGGAAAACAGGCAGCCCAGGGCAAAGTTGCGCTCGCGCAGGGCGCGCAGATCAACAATGGGGTCGTCGATCTTCAGGCTGCGCCAGACGAACAACACACCGCAGATGGCGGCCACCCAGGCCGTGGTGGCGATGGTGCTGTCACTGAACCAGTTCCAGCGCGGGCCTTCTTCCAGGGTGTATTCCAGGCAACCCAGAAACAGCGCCATCAAGCCCATGCCCAGGTAGTCGGCGCCCTTGAGCAAGGCCAGGTTGGGGCGGTCGACCTTGACCAGAAGCGGCACGGCGACGGTGACGAACAGGCCGGGCACCAGGTTGATGTAGAACAGCCAGTGCCAGGACGAGATATCGGTGATCAAACCACCCACCGCCGGGCCCAGGGTGGGGGCAAGCGAAGCGATGGCGCCGATCACCGAGGCGGCGATCACCCGTTGCTTGCCACTGAAGTAGATGAACGCTGTGGTGAATACCAGCGGGATCATCGACCCGCCGAGAAACCCTTGCAGTGCGCGAAAGGCGATCATGCTCTGGATGTTCCAGGCCAATGCGCACAGCAGGCTGGTCAGGGTGAAGCCGGCGGCCGAGGCGGCGAACAGCCAGCGTGTGCTCATCACCCGCGACAGCCAGCCCGACAATGGGATGACGATGATCTCCGCGATCAAGTAGGCCGTCTGCACCCAGGCGGTGTCGTCGGCGCCGGCAGAGAGCCCGCCTCCGATGTCCTTCAGTGACGCCGAGACAATCTGGATATCGATCAGGGCAATGAACATCCCGACGCACATGCAGGCAAAGGCCGTGACCTTTTGCGCGGGGCTGAGGGCGGGCAGTTCGCTGATCACGGCCGGCCTGCCGACGCAACCTCAGGCTGCGGCAGGGGCTGGGGCCTGGTATCGACTTCGGCAACCACCGACAGGCCCGGGCGCAGCGCGCCGAATTCGGCATCGCTGCCTTGCAGGCGAACGCGTACCGGCACCCGTTGCACGATCTTGGTGAAGTTGCCCGTGGCGTTCTCGGCGGGCAGCACGCTGAACTGTGCGCCCGTAGCCGGCGCGATGCTCTCGACGTGGCCCTGGAAGGTGCGGCCCGGCAGGATGTCGGCGGTAACCTTGACGGCCTGGCCCACCTGCATGCGGGAGAGCTGATCCTCCTTGAAATTGGCGTCCACCCACAGGCCGTGGGCGGGTACCACCGAAATCAACTGGCTACCGGCGGCGGCATAAGCCCCCACCTTGGCCCGGCGGTTGCCCACATAACCGTCCACCGGAGCGCGCAGTTCGGTGTAGCCGATGTTCAGTTGCGCCTGCTGGCGGTCCGCTTCGGTTTGGGCCAGGGCCGCAAGGGCCTGCTCACGCTGGGTGCCGATCACCGCCAGTTGCTGGCGCGCCGCCAGTAACCCTGCATCGGCGTGGGCGCGGTCGGCCAGCGCGGTTTTCCAGGTGGCTTCGACCTGCTGGGCACTTTGCACCGACACCGCCTGGCTGTTCACCAGGGTCTGGTAACGGGCGCGGTCGTGCTGGGCCCTTTGCGCTTCAGCGCTGCGCGCGTCGATCTGGGCCTTGGCCTGGCTGATGATGGCCTGCTGCAGCAGCTCGACTGCGTCCAGGTTGGCCAGGCGTGCCCGTTGCGCGGCCACGGCGCCGTCGGCTTTGGCCAGTGCCGCCTGGTAGTCGCGCACATCGATGCGCGCCAGCAGGTCACCGGCTTTGACGAACTGGTTGTCCAGCACCGCGACTTCGCTGATATACCCCGGCACTTTGGCGCTGATCACGGTGACGTCGGCGCCCACGTAGGCATCGTCGGTGTCTTCGATGAAGCGCGCGCTCGACCACCAGTGGCTGGCATAGCTCACGGCGCCGACCACCACGAGCGCCAGCGCGGCCAGGCGCAAGGCCGCTTTTTTCCGGCCCGGCTTGTTTATCGTGGGCGGGGCGGACTGCTCGGGGGCGGGGGCAACGTGAGCGTTCATGGCGTTCAATCCTCTACAGAGGCTTGGCTGGGGAGGGCGCTGGCCAGGGCATCGCCCTGGCGGTAGGCCCGCCCGGTTTCGGCGCGCCAATGGGTCAGCGGGTCGGCATCGGGCGAAATGCGCAGCCGGTGGTCGTCCGCAGTGATGGGGCGGCCGGTGTTGGTATCCACCAGCGCCAGGGCAACCGGCTCGCCGGTGTGCTCGTCGGCGAGGTAGACCTTCTTCGAGCCCTCGGCATGCTTCGCCCCCCAGGCCATCAGGGTCAGGATCACCGGGCGCAGGTCTCGGCCGGCCTCGGTGAGGTGGTATTCGAACCGGGGTGGGTTGTGCTGGTAGGGCTGGCGCACGAGCAGGTTTGATGCGGTCAGGTCGTTGAGCCGGCGGGTGAGGGTGTTGCTGGCGATGCCCAGGCTGTGCTGGAACTCATCGAAGCGGCGCAGGCCGTAGAAGGCGTCGCGCAGGATCAGCAGGCTCCAGCCGTCGCCGATGTGTTCGAGGGCACGGGCCACGGGGCAGGGCATGGGTTGGAAGCTGGCTTTCTTCATGGTCTTGACCTTGGATGTCATGCCTTGGATGGAGTGACTATCCTCTAGTAACTTTCATTATGCAAGTTACTGTGTCGGCCGTTGTACCTTCCACCCGACCGGACGCCACCGACAGCATGTCGCTGGTCTGCAGCAACCACAGGTTGGCCATTTGCCGGCCAATCTGGCTTGTTTCGCAAAGTTTTTGATTTTTTTGAAAAAAACGCTTTACAGGTAGGGCTTCGATCACTAATATGCGCACCACACGACAGGCACATAGCTCAGTTGGTTAGAGCACCACCTTGACATGGTGGGGGTCGTTGGTTCGAGTCCAATTGTGCCTACCAAACAAAGTCCCGGTTTACGGGCATCAAGAAGGGCGATCCGAAAGGGTCGCCCTTCTTGCTTTTGCGCGTCTGGTGCCCGGGCGGTCTGCCAGCATTACACCGGCAAGCTCTGGTACGGCTGCTCTTCCCCAGGGCTGCGGGCGAACTCGCGCTTGTACTCGCGGCTGAACTGCGAGGTGCTCTGGTAGCCGACCCGGTGCGCCGCCTGGGCCACACCCAGGCCTTCGCCGATCAGCATCTGCTGGGCCTTGAGCAGGCGCAGGCGCTTGAGGTACTGCATCGGCGCCAGGTCGGTGCTGCGCTTGAAGTGCTCGTGGAAGGTCGACACGCTCATGTTGGCCCGGCTGGCCAGCTCTTCCACGCTCAGGGCTTGGGCGTAATGCTCGCGCAGGAAGGCCAGGGCGGCGCCGATGCGGGCGAAGTGCCCCTGCTGTTCGACCAGCGCCCGCAACACCCCGGCCTGTGGCCCGCGCAAGGCGCAATAGAGCACCTCGCGCACCCGTGCCGGGCCCAGCACCTTGGCGTCCAGTGGGTCCTGCAGGCACTGCAGCAGGCGTTCGACGCTGTCGCGCATGGCCGCGTCCAACGCCGCCGAGCTCATCGACTGCGGGGTTTGCACCTGCACCGCCGGATCCGGTGCCAGGTTCATGCTTTGCACCAGCTCCCCCAACTGCGCCCGGTCGATATCCACCGATACACCCAGCAGCGGCGCGTCCGGGGTGGCGAAGGTTTCGCACATGAAGGGCACCGACAGCGCCTGGATCAGGTAATGCCCGGCCCCGTATTCCAGGGTGCGCGGGCCCAGGCGCGCCAGTTTGCTGCCCTGGGCCAGGATGATCAGGCTGGGCTCGTAGATCTGCGGGCTGCTGGCCACGTAGTGGTCCCAGGTCAGCACCTTTACCTGAGGCAGCATGGTTGGGACGAAGCCTGGGCGCGTGGCGAGGCCGCGGATCAATGAGCAGAGGGTGGCGTTGGCATCCACGTGGCGGGTGAGGTGCATGGTCAACCTGGGCAGAGAATCGGACAGTGGCATCTTCGCAGAATCGCAGTTCAGCGCCAGAGGTGGCCTGGCGATTCCGGAGAATCAGGCATGCATACCGGAGAATCGGCGATGGGCGAGGGCGGTTTGGGCGCCCAAAATGCGCCGCCTGAATCGTTTCACTCTGCGAGGTTCCCCATGTACAACGCCATCGGCTACGCCGCCCAGACCCCTAGCAGCCCCCTGGCTCCCATGACCTTCCAGCGCCGTAGTCCGCGCGCCGATGACGTTGCCATCGAAATCCTCTACTGCGGCGTGTGCCACTCCGACATTCACCAGGCGCGCAACGAGTGGGGCATTGCCGTGTACCCGCTGATGCCGGGCCACGAGATCGTTGGCCGGGTCACTGCGGTGGGCGAAAAAGTCAGCCGCTATCAGGTCGGCGACCTGGTCGGCGTGGGCTGCATGGTCGACTCCTGCAGGCACTGCGAGGCCTGCCGTCAGGACGTCGAGCAGTACTGCCTGCAAGGCCCGACCATGACTTATGCCACCCCTGATCGTGTGGACGGCAGCAACACCATGGGCGGCTACTCCAACAGCATCGTGGTCAGCGAACACTTCGTGCTGCGCATTCCCCAGGGCCTGGACCTGGCCAGCGCAGCGCCGATTCTGTGCGCCGGCATCACCACCTACTCGCCACTCAAGCACCATGGCGTCGGCCCTGGCCACAAGGTCGGGGTGCTGGGCATGGGCGGCCTGGGCCACATGGGCATCAAGTTCGCCAAGGCGCTGGGCGCCGAAGTGACCCTGTTCACCCGCTCGGCGAGCAAGGCCGAAGAAGCCCGCCGCCAGGGCGCCGACCATGTGATCGTGTCCACCGATGCCGAGCAGATGCGCGCCGCTGCCGGGCGTTTCGATTTCCTGCTCGACACTATTCCGGTGCAGCATGACCTCAACCCTTACCTGGAAACCCTGGCGTTCGGTGGCGTGCATATTCTGGTCGGGCTGATCGAACCGGTCGATCCGCCGGTGCATGCCGCCAACCTGGTGATGAAGCGCCGGGTGCTGGCCGGTTCTTTGATCGGCGGGATCGCTGAAACCCAAGAGGTGCTTGAGTTCTGTGCCGAGCACGGGATCAGCTGTGATATCGAGATGCTCGATATCCGCAACATCAACCAGGCGTTTGAGCGGATGATCGTCGGGGATGTGAAGTATCGGTTCGTGATCGACATGGCGACTTTGCAGGGCTGAAGGCATGCCTGGCTTGGGGTTGCATGAGTGCGACCAGGTGCATGGCGACAGATGTGCAGCGCCCTCAAGATCGAGCGCCGCCCGCGCGGCGCTCGATCTCATAGGCGCTGCAAAAACACCGGCGAACACCTGTTTGGTTGTGACACCCGGCCTCGATGCGTACCATGCCTGGCATCCTTCCAATAACAACACGTGCGTCAACGGCCCTGATCCCCGGCCGCCGACGCGCGCCCTGTTGCCTTGCCCGCGGAGAAACACCCCTTCACATGAATGGCCCCGTACCTACCACAATGCCGCCCACCGCCGGCACCGGCAGTTGGCTGAGCGTCATCGCCCTGGCGCTGGCGGCGTTCATCTTCAACACCACCGAGTTCGTCCCGGTGGCGCTGCTCAGCGACATCGGCCGCAGCTTTGACATGACCACCGCGCAGGTCGGCCTGATGCTGACCATCTACGCCTGGGTGGTGGCGCTGGCCTCGCTGCCGATGATGCTGATGACCCGCAACATCGAGCGCCGCCGCCTGCTGTTGCTGGTGTTCCTGGTGTTCATCGTCAGCCATGTGCTGTCGTGGCAGGCGCAAAGCTTCGCCATGCTGCTGGTCAGCCGCATCGGCATCGCCCTGGCCCACGCGGTGTTCTGGGCGATCACCGCGTCGCTGGCGGTGCGGGTGGCGCCGCCGGGGCAACAGGCCAAGGCGCTCGGGCTGCTGGCCACCGGTACCACCCTGGCCATGGTCATGGGTATTCCGCTGGGGCGGGTGGTGGGTGAGGCGCTGGGCTGGCGGGTGACCTTCCTGGGCATCGCCGGGGTGGCGCTGGCGACCATGCTCTGCCTGATGAAATCGCTGCCGCTGCTGCCCAGCCAGAACTCGGGCTCGCTGCGCAGCCTGCCGATCCTGTTCAAGCGCCCGGCGCTGGTGATCACCTATGTGCTGGTGACGCTGGTGATCACCGCGCAGTTCACGGCCTATAGCTACATCGAACCCTTCGCCCTGCACGTGGCGCAGATCGGCGGCGAGCGCACCACGCTGCTGCTGTTGCTGTTCGGTGGCGCGGGCGTGTTCGGTTCGCTGCTGTTCAGTCGCTACAGCGATCGCTTCCCCCATGGCTTCCTGGTCGGTTCGATCGGTGCACTGGCGGCGTGCCTGCTGTTGCTGTTGCCGCTGTCGGGCAACTTCTACCTGTTCGCTGGCCTGAGCATGGTCTGGGGCATCGCGATCCTCAGTTTCAGCCTGTCGCTGCAATCCAAGACCCTCAAGCTCGCCTCGGACGCCACCGATGTGGCCATGGCGCTGTTCTCGGGCATCTACAACATCGGCATCGGCGGTGGTGCGCTGCTGGGCAGTATCGTCAGCAGCCAAACGGGTGTGGCGAATATCGGCATGGTTGGCGGGGGCGTGGCGGTGGTCGGGCTGCTGCTGGCTGCGGCCAGCACCCGGCGCTTCCGTGAGGCGCTGGGCGGGGCTTAGCCCCCCAGGTTCAGCGCGGCCTCTTTCAGCCAGACCCGCGCGCCCTCGCTGCCGGCCTTTAGTTCGACGACCTGCCCCGCCGGCAGACGCATCCAGCTCCAGGTCGGCAGGCTACCCGCCGAGCCGTGCAACTGGCCGGCCAGTACCAGCAGCTCCAGCCCACGGCCACTGTCCCAGCGGCATGTATCAGCGGGCTGCAGCACCTGCAGCCAGACCCGTTCATGGTCGTTTTCGAACAGCATCCCGCCCTGCGCGGGTAACTGCATCACCAGCGCCTGGCGATCCTGCGGATGGAACTGGCGCAGGCGCACGAAGATCACACAACCCTCGCTTGCGCCCGGGGCATGGGCGCTGCCCGGTGGGTTGCGCACGTAGCTGCCGACCGGGTAACGGCCGTGCTCATCCTCGAACACCCCTTCCAGCACCACGAACTCCTCGCCGGCACCGTGCACATGGGCACTGAAACGGCTGCCCGGCGCATAGCGCACCAGCGAGGTGGCCCGCGCCTGCTCGCCGCCGACCCGGTACAGCATGCGCCGCTCGACGCCCGGCAGTGGGCTGGGCAGCCACGGCAATGCGGCGCCGTGCACGGTCACGGGGCGGGACAGGTCGGCGTTCAGTTGCAGGTCGTGCATGCTGGCTCCAGTCAGCGCAGGAAGGGGTTACGCAGACGCACCCAGACGATCGCCGGCAGGGCCATCAGCAACCATTTGAGGTAGCGGTTAACGTCGTACTGTTCGCAGGCCACGCCGATGACGGTGCACACCACCACCACCGCGAGGAACTCGATCATCTTGTGCATCGGTTGCTTTCCATCATTGGTGCAAAGGAGGGCGCGCACTTTACCAGTTGGCAGGCCAGCATAGCGCCGTTGCATTTCGCCGTAACATTTTCACGCTTTACAGCTGTGAGTGTTCAGCTACCGTCCCGCCAGCATCATCAGCCAAGGACGCGCCCCCATGCCTACTCACAACGGCGGCTGCCTGTGCGGCCGTATCCGCTTCAGCGCTCGCGGTACCCCGCGGTTCCCCCACACCTGCTCCTGCCACATGTGCCAGCGCCACTCCGGCAGCCTTACCCTGTGCTGGGTGGAATTCGACAAGGCCGACGTATCGTGGACCGGGGAGGGCGGGGCGCCGAGCCTGTATCGCTCATCCGAAGGCTCCAGCCGCGCTTTCTGCCCGATCTGCGGCAGCTCCCTCGGCGCCATCGACGATGCGCCCACGGTGGCCTTGCTGCTGGGGTGTTTTGACGCGAAAGGGGCCGATGCCTTTCGGCCGACCGCGCATTCGTTCAGCACCTCGCGGCCACGTTGGTGGACGCCCGGCGCCCGCACTGACACCCTGTGAGCGGTTAGCCCAACCAACACGTCATGGAAGATCGCAATGCTCAAGCGCAACAGCCTGGTCCCCGAACTGATCGTCAGCGACCTCGAGGCCAGCCTCGGTTTCTGGGTTTCACTGCTGGGTTTCGACATCGCCTATCAGCGCCCGGAACAGCGTTTCGCCTACCTGGACCTGAACGGCTCGCAGGTCATGCTCGAACAGCTCGATCCCGATGACAACTGGCTTACCGGCCCGATGGAAAAACCCCTGGGGCGGGGCATGCACCTGCAGATCGACGTGGTGGCGGTCGAGCCACTGATCGAACGTCTTGAGCAGCAACGCTGGCCGCTGTTCAGGCCCTGCGAGGAGGTGTGGTACCGGGTGGCAGAGGCTGAAGTGGGGCTGCTCCAGTTCCTGGTGCAGGACCCCGACGGCTACCTGATCAGGCTGGCACAGTGGCTGGGTGAAAGGCCCGTTCAAGTGACGTCGTGCTGTTCCCATGAGTGACTGGGGCCGCCTTGCGGCCCTTCGCGGGCAAGCCCGCTCCCACAGGATGTGCGCATTGCTTGAGTCACGCGCTGTACCTGTGGGAGCGGGCTTGCCCGCGAAGGGCTGCAACGCAGCCCCAGTTGACGCGATGCCAGTGCCTGGCTTGCCGAGGTTATGAGGCCTGCGGCCAACCTCATGAAAGGCGCTATCCTTGCCCCATGACCAACCAACCTCCACTACGCCACCCATGCCCCCCGGGCGCCTGTGACTGCGGCCGCGAGCAGCTGCTCGACGGCCCGGCCGAAGGGCGGCGCATCCTGCTGCTTACCCGCGAGGAAGAAAAGCGCCTGGTCGAACGCCTGGAAAACCTCAAGGACCTCGACGACCTCCACCATCTACAAGGGCGCCTGTACCAGAACCTCGGCATCCGCGTGCACATCGCCCCCGGCTACAACGAGGTACGCACCATGCGCGGCATCGTCATCGAGCTGGAGGCGCTGCCCGGCCTGTGCCGCAAGACCCGCCAGGCGATCCCCGCCGCCATCCGCCGTGGCTTGGAGCGCAATCCGCAGGTGGCGTATCGCCTGCTGGATGCCCATGACTTGTTAGGTGGTGCCTAGCGCATCGCCGCCAGCTTGATCCCGAACCCTACCAGGCAGGCCCCCGCCAACCGCTCCAGCAGGTTGCTGACCCGTGGGCTGGCACGCATGCGCTCGGCCAGGTGGTGGGTGAGCAGCACGGCCACCAGCCCGTAGAGCAGGGTCAGCGCTGCCACGGTCACTGCCATGAAGCCGAAGGTCAACATGCCCTGGTGTTTTACCGGGTCAATGAACAGTGGGAAGAACGCCATGTAGAACATGATCGCCTTGGGGTTGAGCAGGGTGATCATCATGGTCTGGCGCAGGTAGCGCCCGCCGGCCATGCCGCTGTCGCGCGGCGCCGCGCCGGGCTTGCTCAGTACCATGCGCAAACCGAGCCAGGCCAGGTAGGCGGCGCCGGCCCACTGCACCACGTGGAAGGCTGCCGGGTACGCGGCCAGCAGGGTGGCCACGCCGGCCACCGCCAGCCACATCAGCACCTGGTCACCGAGGATCACCCCGAAAGTGGCGGCCAGCCCGCCCTTGATGCCGCCCTTGCCGGTGGCGGTGATCAGGGCGAAGTTGCCGGGGCCGGGGATCGCCAGCAGGATCAGGAACGCAATCACGAAAGCGCCGTAGTCGGTCACGCCGAGCATGGGGGAGTTCTCCAAGTGCGGGGTTGGCGGGCAGAAGACGATATATGCCATCATCCGCGGCGCTTGCAAAGCCGCAACATCACAAGGAGGTGAGGATGGCGTTTTCAACCGATGAACGTGAGCAACTGCTGGCGGTCAAGGGCGTTGGCCCGACCGTGCTGCAGCGCCTGGAACAGCTCGGCTACAGCTCGCTGGCACAGCTGGCCCAGGCCGACGCCCGGCAGATTGTCGAAGCCGCCGCCAGCCTGGTCGGCTCCAGTTGCTGGAAGAACAGCCCCCAGGCCCGCAGCGCGATCCAGGCCGCCATTGCCCAGGCCAGGTCATCGACCGGCGTACCCGGCTAATTTTCCCCAGGCGCTTTTCGTTTCCTTGAGAGCCACGCTGCGCCCCGCGCATTCGGCCCTCATCATTCAAGGAGACAGGCAATGACTTCCGTTTTCGACCGCGACGACATCGTGTTCCAGGTAGTGATCAACCACGAAGAGCAATATTCCATCTGGCCCGACTACAAGGCCATCCCCAATGGCTGGCGCGCGGCCGGCAAAAGCGGCCTGAAGCAGGACTGCCTGGCCTGGATCGACGAAGTCTGGACCGACATGCGCCCGCTGAGCCTGCGCCAGCAGATGGCTGCAGCCGCCGCGCAGTGAGCACCGTGAACCTGCTGTGCCTGCCGTACTCCGGGGCCAGCGCCATGGTCTACAGCCGCTGGCGGCGCAAGCTGCCGGCCTGGCTGCAGGTGCGCCCGGTGGAGCTGCCGGGCCGCGGCGCGCGGCTGGGCGAGGCGCTGCACACCGACATGCAGGCCCTGGCCCGGCAACTGGCCAGCGAGCAACGCCTGGCGGCCAACGCCCCTTACGCCTTGCTCGGGCACAGCCTAGGGGCGCTGGTGGCCTTCGAGCTGGCCCACGAGCTGCAGGCATTGGGCTGCCCGCCACCCTTGGCGCTGTTCGCCTGCGGCACGGCGGCCCCGACCCGGCGCGAGGACTACGACGGCGCGAACTGGCGCGAGCCGAAGAGCGACGAAGCGCTGCTGGCCGAGCTGCGCAAGCTGGGCGGCACGCCCGAGGAAGTGCTGGCCAACCAGGAGCTGATGAGCCTGACACTGCCGGTGGTGCGCGCCGACTTCCTGCTGTGCGGCCGCTATGCCTACCGTCAGCGGGCGCCGTTGCACTGCCCGCTGCATGTGCTTGGCGGCGACACCGACCGCGCCAACGCCGAACAGCTGCAGGCCTGGCGCCGCGAGTCCCAGGGCGAGTTCAGCCTCGAGATGTTCCCCGGCGGGCACTTCTTCATCCACGAACATGAAGACCGTGTGCTGGGTGCGCTCACCGGCGCACTCGAACCGTTGCGGCTCACCGCCTGATTGACGTCACCCCTTGCCTGGGCGAGGCTTGTCGCCTGCGTGGCGTCACGGCCACGGTTTTCCAGGCAAGGGGCTGACAATGCTGATCGATTCAACACGCGCCACGCTGCTGGTGGTCGACATCCAGGAAAAACTCATCGGCGCCATGAGCGACCCCGCAGGCACCGAGGCCCGGGCGCGCTGGTTGTTGGCAGCCACCGCCGATCTGGAGCTGCCTACGGTGATTTCCGAGCAGTACCCAAAAGGCCTTGGCCACACCCTCGAATCCCTCAAGGCGGCTGCGCCAAGCGCCGTCATCGTCGAGAAGACCCACTTTTCCTGCGTCGCCGCCGACTGCCTGCCGGCCAGCCTGCTGGGCCGTGAGCAGGTGATCGTGTGCGGCATGGAAACCCACGTCTGCGTGCTGCAGACCGTGCTCGGCCTGCTCGCCCTGGGCAAGCAGGTGTTCGTGGTCGAGGACGCCTGCGACAGCCGTACCGCCGCCAGCAAGGCCGCAGGCCTGGCGCGCATGCGCGCCGCCGGGGCACAGATCGTCACCCGCGAGATGGTGCTGTTCGAACTGATGGGCAGCGCCAGCCACCCGCTGTTTCGCCATATCAGCAAGACCTACCTGGTGGGTGAACAACCGTGACAGGCAATTGGTGATGGCTTTAGGCCATTTGGTGGTCTAGAGTGCCCGCGGTTTCCACAATCGCCTACAGGATGTTGCAATGAAAACCCGCGCCTCGCTGTTCGTCTCCCTGGCCCTCTGTGGCCTGGCTTCCCAGGCCTCTGCCGCGCCCGCCAAACTGGCCGACGTGTTCAATGGGGAAATGCTCGGTACCAATCTGCGCTACTTCGAATCGGTCGCCGGCATCGCCCGCACCAGCAATGGCGACAGCCACAACTACAAGGTGCAAGGCTGTGACATCACCGCCAATGCCGCAGGCGGCACCATCAACGAATTGCGCCTGGAGTTGTCGCCCACCTGCAAGGCCGACCTGCACAGCTTCATCGGCGATTTCGCCCCGGCCGCCAACCAGGCCCTTACCTTCGGCGCATTCAACGAGTCCAGCGGCGGTGGCCTGGAGTTCTATGCCGACTGCCTGCAACTGTGCGGCAATGCCTACGACCCCTCGGTTTACGCCTTGTGGGAGGGGCCGCGAGCCGTTGGCTTCATGCAGGTGCTGGTCGAAGCCAAGCTGGTCGATGACGCGCCAATCGAGGCCTCCGGTAAATGGGCCGCAGCGATGACCCAGGCCAAGGGCGATGACTTCGTCGTGGACACCCGCTTCAACTGCGAGCGCACCTTCGACCCACAGGCCATGCAGGCGTTTGCCAAGGTGCAGGCCAGCGCGGTCACCCTCGGTACCGGGCTGACCAAGCCCGGTTGCTGATTGAAACCCATCACCTTCTGCCGCTAGGCTTGCCAGGAAAACGATGAGAGGCGAGCACGATGACAGGGCGGTTGTGGGTGATGGGGGTAACGCTGCTGGTATTGCTCCAGGGCTGCGCCGGGCGCCCGGAGCAGGCCGCTGAAAACGACCCGGCCAAGGTCCGTGCCCAGCTGCTGCGCCTGCTGCCGGCACAGCTCAAGGACCGTCAGGGCTGGGCCGAGGACATCCAGGTGGCGTTCCAGGCCCAGGCTATCGCGCCGAGCAAGGGCAACCTGTGCGCCGTGCTGGCGGTGACCGAGCAGGAGTCGACCTTCAACGCCGACCCACAGGTGCCCAACCTGGGCCGTATCGCCCGTGAGGAAATCGACCGCCGCGCCGCGCGCCTGCATATCCCCAAGCTACTGGTCGACGGTGCGCTGCAAACGCCCTCCAGCAACGGCAAGACCTACCAGCAGCGGCTGCTCGCCGTGCGCAGCGAAAAACAGCTCAGCGCCCTGTATGACGAAGTGATCGGCCGCCTGCCCCTCGGGCGGACCCTGCTCGACGGCCTCAACCCCGTGCATACCGGTGGGCCGATGCAGGTCAGCATCGACTTTGCCGAGCAGCATGCCAAAGGCTACCCCTACGCCTATCAAGGCACGATTCGCCAGGAAGTGTTCAGCAGGCGCGGTGGCATGTACTTCGGCATCGCCCACTTGCTGGGTTATCCCACCCACTACGAGCGCCCGCTGTACCGCTTCGCCGACTTCAACGCCGGCTGGTACGCCAGCCGCAACGCGGCGTTCCAGGCGGCGTTGGGCCGCGCCAGCGTGACCACCCTGGCACTGGACGGCGACCTGATCGCCCCCGGTGCGATCCTGCCCGGCAAGACCGAGCAGGCGGCGCGCAAGCTGGGGCCGAAACTCGGGCTGCGCAACCCGCAGATCCGTGCGCAGCTGGAGCAGGAGGGGAGCCTGGAGCTTGAAGAAACCGAGCTGTACCAGGGCGTGTTCCGGCTGGCCGAAGCCAAGGCAGGCAAGCCGTTGCCGCGTGCGGTGCTGCCGGGGATCGAGCTGAAAAGCCCGAAGATCACCCGCAAGCTGACCACGGCCTGGTTCGCTGGCCGAGTGGACGAGCGCTACCAGCGCTGCATGCAGCGCTGATGCCCCCGATTAAGGGCCTCAATTGGGGGATCTTCCCCGATTGCTAATCAGTGCTAACTATAAGCTATTGAAATAAAAAGATAATTTTAGTGGCATGAGCCTTGCTCACCTCCCCGCAGAGTCCTTGCGCCCCACGGAGGTGACCCATGACGACCCCTCGCAAAGGCCCCGCCCTGACCACCTTGATACTGGCCCTGCTGGGCTGGCAGGAAAGCGGCGAAGCGGCCGTGCAATGCCAACGCACCCTGACCGCCAACGTGGTGGCCCTCGACCAGCCGCTGATGTACAACCGCCTCGGCGCGCAGAATGCCAACGGCATGCTGTTCGCCCTGCGCCAGGATGTGGTGGACGAGCACCTGGTGCCGCTGAGCAAAGGCGGCGCGGCCGTCCCCGGCAAGGTCACCCTGCGCCCGGACAAACGCCCGCGGCCGATCGTGCTGCGGGTGGCCGCAGGTGACTGCCTGACGGTCAACCTGACCAACCTGCTGGCCTACCAGGCCAACCCCAACAAGCACGGCATCGAACCCGAAGAGCCCGAAGGCGAGGAGGGTGAAGAAGTCGAGTTGCCGGACGCTGAAGGCGGCGAGCACTTCATCGCCGACGAGCAGGTCAGCGACCGTCACGTCGGCTTCCAGGTCAACGGCATGCAGGCGGTCACCAGCATCGCCGACATCGCCGCCAACACCGGGCGCAACGGCAACTTCCTGGTCGCCCCCGGTGGCACCCGCAGCTACACCCTGTACGCCGAGCGCGAAGGCGCCTTCGCCGTCACCAGCCAGGGCGCCACCTTCGGCGGCCAGGGCGGTGCCGGCAACGTCGCCAACGGTCTGTTTGGCCAAGTGGCGGTAGTGCCCAAAGGCGGGCGCACCTACCGCAACACCCTCACCGAAGAAGAAATGCGCCTGGCTACCACTGGCCGCACCGCCACCGGCCAGCCGGTGATCAACTACGAAGCACGCTACCCGCAGCTGGAACCCTGGATCGCCGAAGGCAAGGCCGGCAAGCCGATCATCGCCATGGTCGACGGCAACGAGATCCTCAACAGCGAGACCGACGCCATCGTCATGGGCCCCAACCCCGACGGCAGCTTCCCCAAGAACACCTACCCGCTGGAAAGCGTCGGCAAGCGCAACCCGGCGCTGCCCAACCGCCTGGAAGCGTTCCGCGACTTCGCCGCGCAGTTCGCCGACGAAGTGGCCGGCACCCAGGCCTTCCCCGGCTACTGGGCAGACCCGGTGATGGGCCATGTGCTGGAGCCGACCCGCGACTCGTTCATGATCAACTACGGCTCCGGCGGCATGGGCGCCGAGGTGGTGGCCAACCGGCTCGGCGTAGGGCCGATGCACGACTGCCTGTCGTGCGCCTACGAGGAGTTCTTCCTCAGTGCCCATACGGTCGGCGATATCGGCACCCTGGTGGACATCCCGGCCAACGTCGGCCTGGAGCGCATCCGCCCGGGCGAAGTACCGCCGGCCAGCGCCACCGGGGTCAAGGCCACCATGGCCCTGTACCCGGCGGAGCCGGCCAACGTGCACCACAGCTACATCGGTGACTTCACCAAGTTCCGCAACACCCACAATGGCCACGAGCAGCACATCTTCCACCTGCACGGCCACCAGTGGCTGTTCAACCCCAACGACGACAACTCTGACTACATCGACGCCCAGGGCATCGGCCCGGGCGTGGGCTACACCTACGAAATCGCCAACGGCGGTTCGGGCAACCGCAACCGGGTCGCGGGCGATGCCATCTACCACTGCCACTTCTACCCGCACTTCGCCCAGGGCATGTGGGCCATGTGGCGGGTGCACGATGTGTTCGAGCCAGGCACCCGGCTCGAGGTCAGCGGCGAGGGCGAGAACGGCTTCCACAGCACCCCGTTCGCCCTGCGCAGCGGCAAGCCGGCCAATGGCGCGCGGGCCTTGCCCGACGGCGAGATCATCGCCGGCACGCCGATCCCGGCCATCGTGCCGCTGCCGGGCAAGGCCATGGCGCCGATGCCGGGCAAGGTCACCGTGGTGCCCAAGCTCGGCGAGACGCAGGTAGCCCAGCATGACGACGATGACCAGGAGGAGGGCGACGACGATCATTCGAATCAGCCAGCTACCCCCCGCGCCGTGGGCTCCCTGGCCCTGGTCGATCGCAGCGAAAGCAACCGCAATGCCGACGGCAGCCTGAAAAACCCCGGCTATCCGTTCTGGATCGGCGGCATGGAAAGCAGCGTCGGCCAGCGCCCGCCAACTCCGCCGCTGGACATGCTCGACCCGGCCCTGGCGCGCCAGCTCAAGGACAGCGGCAAGGCACTGTGGGCCAACCTCGACGCCAACCAGGTCGATGGCTGGGACGGTGGCCTCGGTCGCCATGCCCTGGACGGCGTGTCCGCCGGTGGCGAGGCGGTCACCACCACCACCCGGCTGGACTTCTCCAAGGTGCTGCACAAGGCCAAGCCGATCTACCTGCCCGAAGAGGGCACCGAGGTGGAACAGGCGGCCATGCAGTTCCATGCCAAGGCCGAACACCCAAGCTTCGCCCTGGTCCCCGGCGGCGCGCCGGTGGCCAAGGCGTTCCGCACCAACGGCGCCTTGCCCACCGCCGGCGCGCCGTTCTACGAGCCCTGCATGGATGACCGTGGCAAGCGCCTGACCCAGTCGTCCGGGGTGGGCGAGTTCAACAGCGGCGAGACCCTGACCGGCATGAGCTTCCGCGGCTCGTCCGCCTTTACCGCCGACCGCCCACGCATCTACAAGGCCGCCAACATCCAGTTCGACGCGGTGTACAACAAGGTCGGCTACCACTTCCCGCAGGCGCGCATCCTCGCCCTGTGGGAGGACGCCTGGCCGGTGATCACCAAGCAGCGCCCGCCGGAGCCGCTGGTGATGCGCATGAACACCTTCGACTGCACCCAGTACGTGCACACCAACCTGATCCCGTCGTTCTATGAAATGGACGACTACCAGGTGCGCACTCCCACGGACGTGATCGGCCAGCACATCCACCTGCCCAAGTGGGACCTGACCGCTGCCGACGGCTCGGCCAACGGCTGGAACTACGAGGACGGCATCCTCTCGCCCGGTAGCGTGGTCGAGCGCGTACAGGCCATCCGCAGCTTCAACAACTGCACCGAGGGCGATACCCGCGAAGGCACCGCCGCCTGCCCGAAAGCCAAGCAGCACCCGTTCTTCGGCCGCTTCGGCCGGGCCGACTGGCTGGGTGCGCGCACCGCCATGCAACGCTGGTTCGCCGACCCTCTGGTCAACGTGCATAACGTCGACCGTGGCCTGGGCACCATCTTCACCCACGACCACCTTGGCCCATCGACCCACCAGCAGCTTGGGCTGTACGCCACCGTGCTGGCGGAGCCTGCCGGGTCTACCTGGTACCACGCCGAAACCGGCGAGCAGCTGTACAACCCGGCGACCCGCCAGGACGGCGGGCCGACCTCGTGGCAGGCGGTGATCCAGACCGGCGACCACGACGGCGACGGCAAGAACGACAGCTACCGCGAGTTCTTCCTCGAATACAGCGACTTCCAGCACGCCTATGAAGCCGGTGTGTACGTGGGCGCCGGCCCCAACGGCATCCCCGACGGGCAGAGCTACCCGGCCACCGCCGACAGCTTCCGCTACGCCATCAACCCACCGGTGCGCCAGGCCGCCTCCAACCTGCTGGAGTCGGTGGTCGAGTCCCGTGGCGGGCTGAACCCCGGTTGCCCGAGCCGGCCATGCCCGCAGGCGATCTCGGTGGATGACCCCGGCATGTTCGTCGTCAACTACCGCAACGAGCCCCTGGCCCTGCGCGTGTTCGACCCGAACAAGGTCGGCCCGGACGGCAAGCGCGGCATGCAGGCCGACGGCCTCGGCGGCGACCTGGCCTACGCCCTGCAGTCACGCACCGACCGCGCCATCCCGGCGATGAACCTGGCGCCCTCGGCGATCACCCAGGCGGTCGGCCCCACCGGCGGCACCACGCAGTTCCCGCCGCACATCAACAAGGCCGGCAGCGAGCCGGGCGACCCGTTCACGCCGATGCTGCGCACCTACAGCGGCGACAACGTGCGCCTGCGCCTGCATGCCGGCGGCCATGAAGAGGAGCACAACGTCACCCTGCACGGCGTGAAGTGGCTGCAGAACGGCTCAGGCTTCGGCAACAGTTCCAACTCCGGGTGGAAGTCGTCGCAGATGATCGGCATCTCCGAGCAGATGGGCTTCATGGCGCCGGTGTCGATGATCTCCAGCTCCGCCGCCACCAACGGCGATTACCTGTACTCCATGGATGCCGCCCTGGAAGGCTACTGGAACGGTATCTGGGGCGTGATGCGCAACTACACCGCCCAGCGCGCCGACCTGTTCGCGCTGCCCAACAACCCGCAGCCGGTGGCCATGCGCAATACCGTCAACTTCGACGGCGTCTGCCCGAAAACCACGGCCAACGCCAATGGCGTGGGGACCCGGCCGACGGTCAAGCGCAGCTACGAGATCGTCGCGGCCCTGGCCAACGACATCCTCGAGAACCGTCACGGCGTGAGCATCAACGACCCGGCCGGCATCGGCCAGCATGTCGGCGGCGCGCTCAAGGCCAACGGCGGCACCCTGGTGTTCAACAGCCGCCGTGTCAGCATCCCGCTGGTCAGCGGGGTCGACCCTGAGGATGGCGAACCCTTCACCATCGGTGGCCACAGCGCGCCGCTGCACGACCCGACCGCGGTGCTGTACGTGCGCAAGGCCGACCTCGACCCAGGCACCGGCAAGCTCAAGGCCGGGGTGCCGGTGGAGCCGCTGGTGTTGCGGGCCAACGCCGGCGACTGCATCAGCATCACCCTGGAGAACCGCCTTCCGCTGGTGATGCCCGACCTGCCGAGCACCGCCGTGATGCAGAACGTGGTCAAGCGCGACCGCTTCGACGGTGAAGGCTCCACCGCCTTCAACAACAACCTGATGCGCCCCTCCAGCCACGTGGGCCTGCACGCCCAACTGCTGGCCTACGACATTACCAAGTCCGACGGCGCCAACGTCGGCGCCAACCCGGTGCAGACCGTACCGCCCCGGGCCGGCAACAGTGGTGCCTACCCGAGCCGGGTGTACCAGTACTACGCCGGGCACCTGGAGCGCGAAGGCAAACCCACCCTGCAACTGGGGCGCACGGTGGACAACATCAACACCACCGCCATCGAGTTTGGCGGCCTCAACCTGGCCCCGGCGGACTTCATCAAGCAGCCGCAGAAGGGCCTGGTCGGTGCCATGAGCATCCTGCCGCAGACCGCCACCTGGACCGAGGACGCGGCCAGCCGCGCCCAGGCCACGGTCAAGGTCAGCGGCCAGCCCGACTACCGCGACTTCGTCACGGTGTGGCAGCGCTCGCTGAACATGCGCTGGGCCGATGGCCGCCCGGTGGAGGGCATCGCCACCGAAGGCAACGGTGTGCCGGGGGATCCGAAGGACAACGGCAACATGGCCATGAACTACAAGACCGAGCCGCTGTGGTTGCGCTTCGGCCTGGCGCCGGACGCGCCGTTCGGTCATGCCGACGGCCTGGGCTTCGCCGACGTGCCCAACGCGCACATGGCCTACAGCAATGCCCTGGTTGGCGGCGACCCACAGACCCCGGTGCTGTACGCCAAGCCTGGGCAGCCGCTGCGCAAGCACGTGCTGATGCCCAGCGGTGGCAGCCGCGGTATTACCTACCAGCTCGATGGGCACCTGTGGCCGCTGCACAACTACCAGGCCGAGAAGAGCGATATCGACGGTTACCCCATGGGCTTGCCGGGTATTGGTTCGGTGCGCTTCGGCTACAACCCCATGGCGATGTATATCGGCGCGCAGGAGAGCGTGCTGCCGGCGGCGCACTTCAGCTTCATGCTGTCCAGCGCCGGGGGCGGGAATGCGGTGCCGGGGGATTACTTGTTCCGCGACTATGCGGCGTACGGGAACATGTCGGGGTTGTGGGGGATCTTGCGGGTGACCAATGAGCCGCCGCCGGCGACGGCACCGGCGCAGTAAAGGGGGAGAGGTGTTGGAGGGCCGCCGCGGGGGATCGCGGCGGCCTTTTTGTTTTTTGGGGGGCTGGGTGCATGGCGGGAGATTGGGTGAGGGCCACCAGGTGCCTGCCGGTGTTTTTGCAGCGCCTATGAGATCGAGCGCCGCCCGCGCGGCGCATCGCTGGCAAGCCAGCTCCCACAGTTTGTTTCGGGCCAGTTATTCCTGTGAAAGTACCGGCGCCTGCCTTGGTGCATGCCTTGAGTCAGGTGGGGCGGCGGCAACGCCCACTCTGAAACCGCGTCGTACCAACAAGGCGGACCAGGTGATGGCCCAGGAAAGACTGGCCCGAAACAAACTGTGGGAGCGGGTTTACCCGCGAAGCGCCGCGCGGGCGGCGCTCGATCTTGAGGACGCTGCACCTCTATCGCCATGCACCTGGTAGCCCTCATGCGATTTCAAGACAGGCCCTTGGGCGTCACACCGCCGGCCCTGAGTATTCAGGATTGGGTAATGGCCACCAGGTGCCTGCCGGTATTTTTGCAGCGCCTATGAGATCGAGCGCCGCCCGCGCGGCGCTTCGCGGGTAAACCCGCTCCCACAGTTTGTTTCGGGCCAATTACTCCTGTGAAAGTACCGGCGCCTGCCTTGGTGCATGCCACAAGATCGATGGGGGGGGCGGAACCCGGCCCCGGCTTCGGGGAATCGTCTTGGGGGAACCTCCCCAACCCTCTCGGGTTGTCATCCCAACTAACTGATAAATAACAATATTATTCCTGGCATAGCGCTTGCTACAGCCTCCGCAGACCCTTGTCTTCCCTGGAGGTGCAGCATGGTTATCCCGCTTTTTGTCATAGCCCCGTGCGTGCACGCCTGCCTCTTGGTCGACAAGGGTACCTGCCCATGAACCGCAAACTGCGCCCCGCCTACATGGGGCTTGTGCTGGGCTGGGCGCTGATCGGCCTGGGCGTCGCCTACGAAAAACTCTGGTGCGACCCGCGCGAGCTGCTGCAGGAGCCCGCCGACCCGCAAGCCCAGCATCGCCTCAGCCGCGACGGGGTGACGGTGGAGTTCGAGGCGCGGCCATTGGCCGGCGCCCAGTTGCGCGAAGGCGACTTCGCCAACATCCGCTTCAAGGTCAGCGACCAGGCCAGCGGCCAACCGCTGTCGGGGATGGCCCCGGGGGCCTGGCTGGACCCGGCGCAGTCGGCGCCGGTGGGCGACCGTGACAGCAGCTGCAAGGCGCGGGTGGCGCTGTTCCTGAAAAGCAGCATCGGCGCCCGGCCATTGCTGGACCTGAACAGCTATTTCCTGCTGGTGCTGAACAAGGACGCCAGCCTCACGGTGATCGACCCGACGGTTTCGGTCGGCGGGGTGACCAGCACCCTGGCGCGCATCGACCTGCCGGGCCGGCCCATGGACTGGGTCGCCACCCGCGACGACCGCCATGTGTTCGTGTCCATGCCCGAACGCAACCAGGTGGCCTTGATCGACACCGAAACCTTCCGCCGTGTGGCCACCCTCGATGCCGGGGAACAGCCCCTGCGCGTGGCCCTGCAGCCGGACCAGCGCCTGCTGTGGGTGGGCAACAACAGCAGCGACCCGGGCAAGGGCGGGGTGACGGTGATCGACGTGCCCAGCCGCACCATGCTCAAGACCTTCATCACCGGCTCCGGCCACCACGAGATCGCCTTCAGCGCCGACTCGCGCTACGCCTTCGTCAGCAACCGTGACGGCGGCACCCTGAGCGTGATCGATACCGCCGCCATGCGCCTGGTGCAAACCCTCAAGGTGGGCCCGCACCCGCTGTCGGTGGCCTACTCGGCGCTGTCCCAGGCGGTGTACGTGGTCGATGGCCAGGAGGGCACGGTGCGGGTGATCGACGCCCGCAGCCACCATGTGCGCCACACGGTCCAGGCCGAACCGGGTTTGGGGCCGATGCGTTTCAGCAGCGACGGCCGTTTTGGCGTAGTGCTCAACACCCTGGAGAACCAGGCGCTGGTGATCGACGCCAGCAACGACCAACTGATCCACCGCATCCCGGTGGCCGCCGAGCCCTACCAACTGACCTTCACCAAGGGCTATGCCTACGTGCGCGGCCTGGCCTCGCCGAAAGTCAGCATGATCAACCTGGCCAGCCTCGGCCAGGGCCGCACGCCGATCGTCCAGGGCTTCGAGGCCGGCCCCGCCGCGCCGCGCCAGGCCGGCGACCTGCCGCTGGCCCAGGGAGTAAGCGTGTCGCGCGACGACAATTCGGTGTTCGTGGTCAACCCGGTGGACAACACCACCTACTTCTATGCCGAAGGCATGAACGCGCCGATGTCGGGCTACAACAACCGCGGCCACCAGGCCCGCGCGGCCATCGTCATCGACCGCAGCCTGCGCGAGGTGGCGCCGGGGGTGTACGGCTCCACGGTCAAGCTGCCGGCGGCCGGCACCTTCGATGTGGCCTTCCTGCTCAACCAGCCGCAGATCATCCACTGCTTCAGCACCGACGTGGCGGCCTTGCCGGACGCCGGCTTGCGCAAGGTGGTGCACGCCGAGTTCCTCGGCACCGAACAGCCCTTGCTGCAGCACAGCCCGTTCGTGGCCCAGGTGCGCATCCTCGGCGAGGACGGCAAGCCACGCCCGGGCCTGCGCGACCTGAGCCTGCGCTACTTCCTTGCACCGTCGTCGCTGCCGCGCAGCCTGCCGCTGACCGAAGTGGGCGAAGGCGTCTACCAGGCCTCGCTGGAGCTGGCCGAAGCCGGCGCCTGGTACCTGCATGTGCAGTCGCCCAGCCTGGGGCGCAAGTTTGCCGAAGACAACTACACCAGCCTGCGCGTGCTGCCGGCCGCCACGGCGCCTACCGCTTCCCAAGGGGAACCCAGGAGTCTGCGATGAACCCTGTCGATGCCGGAAAACTGCTTGCCCTGAGCCTGCTGCTGGCCAGCGACCTGGCCCTGGCCCACGCCGGCCATGATCACGGCGGCGCGCCCCAGGCACCGCCCGCCGCCCACCAGGAAAAAGCCAGCGTGCGCTTTGCCGATGTCGCGCTGCTGGACCAGAACGGTATGCCGGTGCGCCTGGAAAAGGACCTGGTGGGTGACCACCTGGTGGTGATGGGTTTCATCTACACCAGTTGCACCACGGTGTGCCCGGTGGTCTCGTCGATCATGGGCAAGGTCCAGCAACAGCTGGGCGGGCGGGTGGGCGAGGAGATCCGCCTGGTGTCGATCAGCGTCGACCCCCAGCGCGACGACGCCAAACGCCTGGCCGACTACGCCAAGGCGTTCCAGCGCGGCCCGGGCTGGAGCTGGCTGACCGGGTCACCCTACGCCATCACCGAGACGCTCAAAGGGCTGGGCAGTTTCAGCGCCAACCTCAGCGAGCACCCGCCACTGATCCTGGTGGGTGACGGGCGCAGTGGGCACTGGACGCGTTTCTACGGTTTCACCGACCCCAACGTGCTGATCACCGAGGTCAACCGCCTGAGCGCACGGCGGGTACATGCCAAGAGCACGGCAATCGCCGGCAAAGAGGTGCAGCCATGAGCAGCCTGAGCACACGCCGCGCCAGCATGCGCGGCTTCGACTGGGTGGTGCTGGGGGCCTGCCTGTGGATCCTCGCTTCGGTGGCGTTCGCCCATGAGGGCCATGCGCCAGCGCCGGCGCCGCAGCCGCAGCCGGCACCGCAGGCCATGGAGAGCGGTGGCGGCACCCGTGATGCGCAGACCTGGTTCACCGACACCGTGCTCAAGGACCAGAACGGCCGCGAGCTGCGCTTCTACAGCGATGTGTTGAAGGACAAGGTGGTGATGCTCAACGTGATCTTCACCCACTGCAACGACGCCTGCCCGCTGATCACCCGCAAGCTACGGGAAGTGCGCGAGGCCATGGGGCCCGAGCTGGCGGGGCAGGTGACCTTCGTTTCGGTCAGCAGCGACCCGCTCAACGACACCCCGCAAGTGCTCAAGGCCTTTGCCGAGAAGCAGGGGGTGGACGGGTCGAACTGGCTGTTTCTCACCGGTGACAAGGCCAACGTCGACCTGGTACTGGGGCGTCTGGGACAGTTTTTGCCCAGCCCCGAGCAGCACTCCACGCAGCTGATCGCCGGTGACGTGGCCGGCAAGCGCTGGAGCAAGATCCGCCCCGACGCACCGCCCGCCGCCATCGCCCAGCGCATGCAACTGCTGGCCCAACCGCTGGCGGGGCGGTGACTACCATGTACTTGCCTAACCCTGTAGGAGCGGCCTTGTGTCGCGATCAGGCGCGAAGCGGCCGTAAATCAGGCGACGCCAATCTGCCTGATATACCCCATGGCCTGTCATTGCGGCCGCTGCGCGCCCGATCGCGACACAAGGCCGCTCCTACAGGGGTGTTGTGGCTTTTGCTGTGGCTGTTATGCACCCCAGCCCTGGCCCTGGACCTCAGCGAACACGAACAAGCCGGCAAACGCCTGTACCGCGAAGGCGTCTCCAGCAGCGACGCCCAGCTGCAGGCCCGAGTCGGCGCCAGCGACATCAGCGTGCCGGCCAGCGTGCTGCCCTGCGCCAGTTGCCACGGCAACGATGGCCGTGGCCGCGCCGAGGGCGGCGTGCGCCCGCCCAGCCTGGACTGGCAGCGCCTGGCCCTGGCGCAGGGCGAGCGCGAAACCAACAGCCGGCGCTACCCGGCCTACAGCGACGCCAGCCTGGCGCGGGTGATCCGCACCGGCATCGACCCGGCCGGCAATCGCCTGGACCCGGCCATGCCGCGCTTCGAGCTGAGCCTGGCCGACCAGCGCAACCTCACCGCGTACCTCAAGCGCCTGGCCGATGAACGCGACCCGGGCGTGGAGGAGGGCGTGCTGCGCCTGGGCACCCTGCTGCCGGAAAGCGGGCCCCTGGCCGAGGCCGGGCGGGTAGTGCGGGCGGTGCTGGAGGATGGCATCGCGCAGCTCAACCAGCAGGGCGGCCTGCATGGCCGGCGCCTGCAATTGATAACGGCCGACCCCGGCTTTGACCCACCCGGCACTGCCCGGGCGCTGGACACACTGCTGGTTCAAGAGCGGGTGTTCGCCCTGATCGCACCGCTGGCGCCCTGGCTCGACAGCCGCGCGCTGGCGCAGGCCGGCGTGCCGCTGATCGGCGCCACGCCACGCGATGGCGGCAGCGTGCAGGTATTCGACCCGTTGCCCGGCCTGCCCGAGCAGTTGCTCAGTGTGGCGTTGCATGCCCGCGAGGCCCTTGGCCTGGCGCCCGATGCGCTGCAGGTGGTGTATGCCGGCGACGATCAGGCCGCTGCCGCCGCGGCCCTGCATCAACGCCTGAGCCAGCTGGGCATGCAGACACCGCCGGTACAGGCCTTCGATGGCCAGGCGGTGACGGGCGAGGGCATCCTCTACCTTGGCCGCGCCCAGGGCTTCAGTGAATTGGCCGCCGCGCTGCAGGCCCAAGGCCGCCAACCCTATCTGCTGGCCGCCTCGGCCCAGGTCGCCGGCAGCCTGCCGGGCCTGCCGGAGCAATGGTCGCAACGGCTGTTGCTGGCCTATCCCTTCGTCCCCGGCGACTGGACCGCCGAGGGCCGAGCGGCCTTGGCGGGTGTGCAGCAACGCCAGGGCCTGGATGCGCGCCAGGCCGCGTTGCAGGTCAACACGCTGTGCGCCTGGCGGCTGCTGGTCGAAGCCCTCAGGCAGGTGGGCCGCGATGCCAGCCGCGAGCAACTGGTCAACGCCCTGGAGCAACTGCATGGCGTGAACACCGGCCTGACCCCGGCATTGGGCTTCGGCCCGGGGCGGCGCCAGGGCCTGGCCGGTGCCCATGTGGTGGCGGTAAGCCTGCCGGGCCCAGGCTTCAAAGAAGTGGCGGCTTACCGCGCCGTACCCGACACCCCTTGAACGGAGGTTGCCATGCGCGTGCTGATGATGTGGCTACTGTTGCTGCTGGCCTCGACCAGCCAGGCCGATGCGCCGGCGGCGCGGGTCAATGGCGTGGAGATCGGTGTGTTGCGCCTGGAGCGTTATTTCAGCGAATACCTGGTCGCCCAGGGCCGGGCGGTGACCAGCATCCGCAACCCCAACCTGTACCAGCGCCTGCGCGAGCAGGCGCTGGACGAGCTGATCGACAAGGAACTGCTGTGGCAGGAAGCGGGGCGCCTGGGTATCGTCATCGACGACCAGCAGGTCGACGCGCACATTGCCGGGCTGCAGGCGGCGTTCGGCAGCCCGGCGCTGTTCGAGCGGCGCCTGCAGGAGGCCGGCTTCGATCGCCCAGGCTTCGCTGACTACACTCGACATGAACTGGCCGCCCAGCTGGCGTTCGCCCAGCTGACCGCGGTCGAGGAACCCACAGCTGCCGAAGTCGCGGCCTTCCACCAGGCCAATCGGCACTTGCTGCAAGGAATGCAGAACCAAAGTGATAATACGTCTGTCTTACCCGAACAAGACCAACGCCTGGCCAGGGACGCGCTCGTCGCGCAATTGCAGGCCCAGGCGCGGCAATCGGTGCGCCAACGTTTGCGCGAATCCGCTACAGTGGAGCGCCCCGACTGAGGCCGTGACGGGCAATTCCCCACTAGTGGGGGAACCCCGCAAGGCAAAGTGCCATCAGCGTCCCCGGTTGTGGGGAAGCGCCTGCACGCACGCCCCAACCACGTAAAAGATATTCAGCAAAATCAATGCTTTATTAGATTCGCGCAACAGCCCTTCATGCCTGGCACGAAGCCTGCTCAAGCCTCTACAAGGCCGCACTTCGCAGACCGGGAAACCGGGCAGTTCATGGGAGTGGACCTTGGTGAACAGAGTATTGGTAGTCGATGACGAACAGACCCTTGCGCAGAACCTGCAGGCGTATTTGCAGGCGCAAGGCCTGGAGGTCCATCTCGCCCATGACGGTGCCAGTGGTATCGAACAGGCCGAGAAGCTGGCGCCGGATGTGATTGTGCTGGATTACCGCTTGCCCGACATGGAGGGGTTTCAGGTTCTGGAGACCGTGCGCAGCCACAGGCAATGCCACTTTGTGCTGATTACCGCCCACCCTACCGTCGAGGTACGTGAGCGGGCCGCCGAACTGGGTGTGAGCCATGTGCTGTTCAAGCCGTTCCCGCTGATGGAACTGGCCCGCGTGATCTTCGACCTGATGGGCATCGAGCGCCAGCGCAGGGCCACGGATTCTCCCGCCGAGGGGTTCGTCGAACGACGCCAGAACAGGAACGATGCGTTCCCCCTGCAGTTGTACGATGGCAGCTGGGTGCTGGCCGACCGCCGACGTAATGGCGCAAGGCCCCCTGAATCTGACGACGAGCAACTGCTGACCGGGGAATAGCGGCGCCCAAGGCCCACCCGCCTGCGGCGCCGCCCCTGAGCGGAGTTGCAGGCCATGTCCCAGGCATTCGATGTGTGCAGTACCGGCCCCATCGCCGGCAAGCCGGCTCCCACAGGGAGCGTGGCGGACATGGCCTCTGTGGGAGCTGGCTTGCCAGCGATGAGGCCGGAACAGGCAACGCACACCACTCCATACCCCCGCGATCTGCTGGCCCAGGCCCGCATCCAGTCCGGCGAAGAGCGCCTGCTGGCCTGCCTGGAACGCCTGGCCGGCGACACCCCCGCCACCTTCACCCAACGCCTGGCCACCACCCTGCATTACCCGCTGCTGGGCACCCAGGCGCTGTTTGCCTGCACCCCGGCCTTCCAGCGGGTCAGCCTGGCCCAGTGCCTGAAACGCGAATTCGCCCTGGTCGAACACCAGGGTGAGTTGATCGGTGTCTTCGCCGACCCCTTCGACAGTGCCCGCCTGGCCTGGATCGATGACTGCCTGCAGGGCGCGCCGCTGTACCTGGTGCACGCCGCCGACCTGGCCGCATTCCTCGCCCGCCACGAAGAGAGCTTCCACGCCGTCGACTCGCTCGAGCACGAGGTCGAGGTCGGCGGCGAGGCCGACACCCTGCAACGGCTGTCGCTGACCAGCATCAGCGAGGACCAGAGCCGGGTGGTCAAGCTGGTCAACTCGACCCTCTACGATGCCCTCAAGCAGCATGCCAGCGACATTCACCTGGGCATGACCGGCCAGGGCCTGACCATCAAGTACCGCATCGACGGCGTGCTCAACGGCGCCGGCAAGGCCAGTGGCAATGCCTTCGCCGAGCAGGTGATCTCGCGCATCAAGGTGATGGCCGAGCTGGACATCGGCGAGAAGCGCGTGCCCCAGGACGGCCGCTTCAAGGTGGCCATCGGCGAGCGCCAGATCGACTTCCGGGTGTCGATCATGCCGAGCATCTTCGGTGAGGACGCGGTGCTGCGGGTGCTCGACAAGCAGGACCTGTCCGACAAGGTCAGTGGCGTGCAACTGCAGGCCCTGGGCTTCGAGGAGCACACCCTGCGCGCCCTGCGCCGGCTGGCCGCCGAGCCCTACGGGATGATCCTGGTCACCGGCCCCACCGGCAGCGGCAAGACCACCACGCTGTACGCCATGCTCAGCGAGATCAACCATGGCGTGGACAAGATCATCACCATCGAGGACCCGGTCGAGTACCAGCTGCCAGGGGTGCTGCAGATCCCGGTCAACGAGAAGAAAGGCCTGACCTTCGCCCGCGGCCTGCGCTCGATCCTGCGCCACGACCCGGACAAGATCCTGGTGGGCGAGATCCGCGACCCGGACACCGCGCAGATCGCCGTGCAGTCGGCGCTCACCGGCCACCTGGTGTTCACCACCATCCACGCCAACAACGTGTTCGACGTGATCGGCCGCTTCAGCCAGATGCAGGTCGACCCCTACAGCTTCGTCTCGGCGCTCAACGCTGTGCTGGCCCAGCGCCTGGTGCGCCTGGCCTGCACCCACTGCGCGGTGCCTTGCGAGGCCGACGACGAATTGCTCGCCGCCTCCGGGCTGAGCCGTGAAGGCGTGGCCGGCTGGCAGTTCGTTCGCGCCCAGGGCTGCGGCCAGTGCCGCGGCAGTGGCTACCGCGGGCGCAGCGCCATCGCTGAACTGCTGCACCTGGACGACGACCTGCGCCAGCTGATCGTCGAACGCCGCCCGCTCTCGCAGATCAAGCAACTTGCCTGTCAGCGCGGCCTGCGCCTGCTTCGCGCTTCGGCCCTGGACCTGGTCCGCACTGGCCGCACCACCCTCGAGGAGATCAACCGTGTCACATTCGTCAGCTGATCGGTATTGCGCCGTGCTCGGCGCAGAAGGTGTCGGCCTGGGTTGCTGGCACGGTAATCAACAGCCTTGGCTGGGCAGCCGCGCCTTCAGCTGCGACGCCGCGCAGCCGGCCTGGGCCGCCGCGCTGCATGCGCTCGGCGAGCTGCTGGGCGAACATCAGGTGCGCAGTGCGCCGCTGCGGGTGCTGCTGTCGGCCCGCTTCAGCCGCTTCTGCCTGGTGCCCTGGAGCGCAGCCATCGGCAGCCCGCGCGAGCTGGACGCCTACGCCCGGGCGTGCTTCGAGAACCTCTACGGCCAGGTGCTGGATGACTGGCGCATCGTGCTGTCGCCGGAGCCTGCCGGTGCCGCGCGCATTGCCACGGCACTGCCCGAGGCGCTGCTGCAAGGCCTGCAGGACCTCGGCCGGGACTACCGCCTGAGCCTGCGCTCGGTGCAGCCGTACCTGATGGCCGCCTACAACCGCTGCTCGGCGCAACTGGCCCATGGCGACTTTCTGTTCGTCCTCGCCGAACCGCGCCGCAGCGTGCTGCTGCTGGCCGCCGACGGTGCCTGGCAGCAGGTGCTGGCGCAAGGCTGCGCCGACACCGACCAGGCCTTGCAGGCGCTGATCGAGCGCACCTGCGAGCTGTATGGCGCGCAACCCCCCCAGGTGTACCTGCATGCGCCGGGGCGCCAGGTGGCCTCGACCCTCGCCGCGGTGCAGCTGTGCACGGTGGCCGGCGAGGCCGACCCGCTGTGCGCCATGTGGCGGGCGGTGGCCTGACATGCGCCGCCTCGAACTGGAATTCCAACCCCGCCACAGTGGCCCGCTGGCCTGGTCGCTGCTGGCCCTGGCCAGCGCCGTGCTGGCGGTACTGGTACTGGCCCAGCAGCAACTGGTGGGTGAACAGGCCGAACTGGAGGCTCGCGTGCACCAGCTGGAGCTCAAGCTCGGCCGCCGCCCGGCCACTGCCGCAGCGCAGAGCAGCGCGGTGATCCGCGAGCAGGCCGAGCGCCTGGCGCAGATGCGCAGCGTTTCGCAGCAACTGCAACGGCCCTGGCAGCAGCTGTTCGCCATGCTCGAGGCCATGCCCCAGGAAGACGTGGCGCTGCTCAGCCTCACCCCCGACGCCCGCAAGGGCCAGGTGCGCATCAGCGCCGAGGCTCGCAACCTCGAAGCCATGCTGCAGTACCACCAGCGCCTGGAGCGCAGCGACGAGCTGAGCGACGTGTCGTTGCTCAACCACGAAGTGGTGGCGGGGCAGGCCGAGCACCCGGTGCGTTTCAACCTCACTGCCACTTGGGAGACCGGCCATGCGCGTCCCTAGCCTGATCCTTCACGAAGCGGTGCTGCGCCTGGGCCGGGTCGGCATGGCGGCGGTACTGGTGGCAGTGCTGGCATTGGCTGTGGCCCTGGCGGTTGTGCTGCCGCAATGGCAAATGGTGCGCGAACTGCGCGCCAGCGAGGCCGACGCCAGCGTGCAGGTCAAACGCCTGGAGCGCGGCGAGCTGAAAGTGCAGGCCAAGCCCGAACAACAGGTGCTCGACGACCTGCGTCAGCAACTGCCCGGCCAACCCCAGGCCAGTGAGCTGATCGAGCGCCTGTACCACCTGGCCAGCGCCGAACGCATCAGCCTGGCACGCGGTGAGTACGCCCTGGGCGTGGACCCGAAAACCCAGCTGGCGCGCTACCAGATCGTCCTGCCGGTGCGCGGCAGCTACCCGCAGATCCGTGGCTTCCTCAAAGCGCTGCTGGCCCAGCTGCCGACCGTGGTGCTGGAAGACCTGGAGCTGCAGCGCAAGCGTATCGGCGACCGTGAGCTCAACGGCCGGGTCCGCATGACCCTTTACCTGTCGAGGTCGTGATGAACATTCAGCGTGCGGTGATGTGGGCTGGGTTTCTGGGGCTTAGCGCCGCGCTGGCGTGGGCGCCGGGGCATTGGTTCGGCCAGGAAGACGAGGTGGCCCCATTCGCGGGTAAACCCGCTCCCACAGGATCGGCGGCGCCTGCGCAACCTGTGGGAGCGGCTTTAGCCGCGAAAGGGCCAGCACAGGCTTCCAGAGATCTGTTCCCGGCCCAGCAATGGACCGCCCCGCAAGCCCTGGCCACCGTCACCGAACAACCCGTGGTCGCCCCCCCTGTGGTGGTGGCCCCCAGCGCCCCGGAGCTGCCGTTCCAGTTCGTCGGCCGGCTGGGTGACCGCGACGACCTGCAGGTGTTCCTGCAGAACGGCGAGAAGCTCTACGTCGTGCGCCAAGGCGACGTGATCGAAGACACCTACCGCCTCGACCGGGTCTCGGCCACCGAGCTGAGCCTGGTCTACCTGCCACTGCACCAGTCACAGACCCTGTCTGTCGGGAGCGCACCATGAAGCCTTCGAAGTTGTGCAAGCCTGCTCCGTTCATGCTGCTGGCCCTGTGCGTGGCCATCGCTGGATGTGGCTCCAGTGCGGTGCGCAAGGACAGCGCCGAGCTGATGAAAGAGGGGCAGTACGAGGCCGGCATCGCCCGCCTGGAAGAGGCCCTGCGCGATGACCCGCGTGACACCGAGCTGAACATCGCCCTGGCCCATGGCCGCCAGGCGGCGGTCGAGGCGCTGCTGACCCAGGCCGACAGCGACCGCATCCGCCATGACTTCGCCAGCGCCCGCATGGGCTATGGCCGGGTGCTGACCATCGAGCCGAACAACCGCCGCGCCCAGGAAGGCATCCGCCAGCTGGAGCTGATCCGCACCCTCGACGAGCGCGTGGCCCTGGGCCAGGCCGCGCTGCGCCAGGGCGACCTGTTCGGCGCCGAGCGCTACATGCGCGAAGTGCTGCGCCTGGACCCGCAGAACCAGAAGGGCATGACCCTGCGCAGCGACATCGAGAACGTCCAGGCGCGCACCGCCACGCCTTACCCGCAACTGCGCAGCAAGCTGGAGCGCCCGGTCACTCTCGAGTTTCGCGACGCCAACCTGAAGACCATCTTCGAGGTGCTGGCCCAGGTGGCCGGGATCAACTTCATCTTCGACAAGGACCTGCCCCCAGGCATGAAGGCCACCATCTTCGTGCGCGACGTGCGCATCGAGGATGCCGTGGCCCTGCTGCTGGAGCAGAACCAGCTGCGCCAGAAGATCGTCAACGACAACACCTTGCTGCTGTACCCCGACTCGCCGCAGAAGACCAAGGATTACCAGGAACTGGTGATGCGCACCTTCTACCTCACCAGCATCGACGCCAACACCGCGCTGAACATGGTCAAGACCATGCTCAAGACCCGCGACGTGTTCGTCGATGAGCGCCTCAACACCCTGACCATGCGCGACACCTCGGATGCCATACGCATGGCCGAAAAACTGCTGCAGTCGCAGGATCAGTCCAACCCCGAGGTGGTGCTGGAAGTGGAGGTGATGGAAGTGGCCACCTCGCGCATCCTCGACCTTGGCCTGCAATGGCCCAACACCTTCGGCGTGCTGAGCAACGACGGCAAGCCGGTCAGCGTGCTCGACCAGCTCAAGGGCATCGACTCCAGCCGCATCAGCATCTCGCCGGCGCCGCAGGCCAAGATCAACGCCCAGGACAAGGACATCAACACCCTGGCCAGCCCGGTGATCCGGGTCAGCAACCGTGAGCAGGCACGTATCCACATCGGTCAGCGGGTGCCGATCATCAGCGCCACCTCGGTGCCGTCCACCCAGGGGCCGGTGATCACCGAGAGCGTCACCTACCTCGATGTGGGCCTTAAGCTTGAAGTGCAGCCCACCGTGCACCTGAACAACGAGGTGGCGATCAAGGTGGCCCTGGAGGTGAGCAACGCGACCCCACTGGAGGCTACCCGCCAGGGCACCATCCCGGTCCAGGTCGACACCCGCAACGCCCAGACCAGCCTGCGCCTGCACGACGGCGAAACCCAGGTGCTGGCTGGCCTGGTGCGCAACGACCACAACGCCAGCGGCAACAAGATTCCCGGCCTTGGCGACATCCCTGGCCTGGGCCGGCTGTTCGGCAGCAACAAGGACGACATGAGCAAGTCCGAACTGGTGCTGGCGATCACCCCGCGCATCGTGCGCAACCTGCCATACCAGAGCCCGTCGGACATGGAGTTCGGCACTGGCACCGAGTCCAGCCTGCAGGTGCGCCAGATGGCGCTGCCGGTACCGAGCGAGGCGCTGCCGACCGATACGGACGCCGAACCCGCCGCCCAGGGCCAGGTGGCCGTGGTCCCGGCCCGCGTGGTGCCACGGCCATGAAACGCCGCCAGCAGGGCTTCAGCCTGATCGAGGTGGTGCTGACCCTGGCGCTGCTCGGGCTGCTCGCCAGCATGGCCGCGCCATTGGCCGAGACCATGGTGCGCCGTGGCAAGGAGCAGCAACTGCGCGAGGCGCTGTACCAGATCCGCGACGCCATCGACGCCTACAAGCGTGCCTTCGACGCCGGCTACATCGAGAAGCGCCTGGATGGCAGCGGCTACCCGCCGAACCTGCAGGTGCTGGTGGAAGGCGTGCGCGATGTGCGCAGTGCCAAGGGCGCCAAGTTCTACTTCCTGCGGCGCATCCCGCACGACCCGCTGCTGGCGGCCAAGGCCGACGACGGCGGCGCTTGGGGCCTGCGCGCCTACGACAGCAGCGCGGACAACCCCCGGGAAGGCCAGGACGTCTTCGATGTGTACTCCAAGGCCCGTGGCAAAGGCCTCAACAACATCCCGTACGGGCAATGGTGACGCCGATGAAACCCAGCAAAGGCTTCACCCTGATCGAACTGCTGGTGGTGATGGCGATCATCGCCACCCTGATGACCATCGCCATGCCGCGCTATTTCAACAGCCTCGACGCCTCGCGCGAGGCCACCCTGCGCCAGAGCCTGGCGGTACTGCGCGAGGCCCTGGACCACTATTACGGCGACACCGGGCACTACCCCGACTCGCTCGACCAACTGGTGGAGCAGCGTTACCTGCGCAACACCCCGCTGGACCCGATCAGCGAACGCCGCGATAGCTGGCAGCTGGTGCCGCCGCCCGAAGGGGTGGCTGGCGGGGTGGCGGATATCAAGAGCGGGGCCACAGGGAGGGCGCGCGATGGCAGCCTCTATGCCGAATGGTGAAGCCGGCTTCACCTACCTGGGCGTGCTGTTGCTGATTGCCGTCAGCAGCATCGCCCTGGCCGCCACCGGCACCCTGTGGGCCACCAGTGCCCAACGCGAACGCGAGCGCCAGTTGCTGTGGGTGGGCGGGCAGTACGCCCAGGCGCTGCGCAGCTACTACCGTGCCTCGCCGGGGCTGGCCCAGTACCCGCAGGAACTGGCCGACCTGCTCGAAGACAATCGCTTTCCGGCACCGCAGCGGCATATCCGCAGGCTCTACCCCGACCCGGTCGGTGGGGGCGAGGACTGGGGTGTGATGCGCTCTGTCGACGGGCGCATCACCGGGGTGTACAGCCGCTCCCAGGCCATGCCCCTCAAACGCAGCGGTTTCGATGCGCTGTGGAGTGCCTTCGAGGGCCTGGAGCACTACAGCGACTGGCAGTTCGTCGCCGAGCAGGCCTTTGCCGAAAGCGCCGCTGGTGCCCGTCAGCATGCCGGCCAGGGAGACGCGCCATGAACCGTGCGCTGCTGATGGTCGGCCTGTGCCTGGCGCTGCTGCAGGCACCGGCCTGGGCCAACGAAGAGGACGAGATGAAGGGCTTCATCGTCGACAACACCATCTCGCACATCGGCCACGACTTTTACTACTACTTTGCCGACCGCCTGCGCGCCACCAGCCGCCTGGACTTCAACCTGGTGGTGCGCGAACGCCCGGATGCCCGCTGGGGCAGCCTGGTGACCGTGGAGTTCGAACGCGAAGTGGTGTACCGGCGCTTCCTGCCACCCAACACCACGCAACTCACCGAAGAGGCCAAAGAGGCCGCCGACCTGGTCAGGCAGCAGATTGTCCAGCGCAAATTGCAACGGCTGCTGCAGGACACCACCGATCTGGAGAGGGACGAGCTATGAGCAAGTACACATCGCAACGCGTCGCGGCCTGCCTGCTGGCCGCCGGCATCGGTTGCCAGGCGCTGGCCACGGAACTGGTGTACACCCCGGTCAACCCGGCCTTCGGTGGCAACCCGTTGAACGGCACCTGGCTGCTCAACAACGCCCAGGCCCAGAACGACTATGACGACCCGGACCTGAAGGAGCGCACCAACGCCTTCAACGGCACCTCGTCACTGGAGCGTTTCACCAACCAGCTGGAGTCGCGACTGCTTGGCCAGTTGCTGGACAACATCAGCAACGGCAACACCGGCAGCATGTCCACCAATGCCTTCCTGATCGACGTCATCGACAACGCCGGGGCCCTGAGCATCAGGGTCACCGACCGTGCCACTGGCGAAGTTTCGATCATCCAGGTGAGCGGCCTGAACCCCTGAGAGGGACGGGTCTTTATTGTGGGGAGAGCACAATCATGAAACGTCTGCTGAGCACGCTGCTGTTGATCACCGCTCTGTCTGGCCTGCAAGGCTGCGGCCTGCGCGAACCGATGCCGGCCGAACAGGATTCCGAAACCCCGACCCTGACCCCTCGGGCCTCGACCTACTACGACCTGGTCAACATGCCGCGCCCACGGGGGCGGTTGATGGCCGTGGTGTATGGCTTCCGTGACCAGACCGGGCAGTACAAGCCGACCCCGGCCAGCTCGTTCTCCACCAGCGTCACCCAGGGTGCCGCGAGCATGCTGATGGACGCGCTCAATGCCAGTGGCTGGTTCGTGGTGCTGGAGCGTGAGGGGCTGCAGAACCTGCTGACCGAGCGCAAGATCATTCGTGCCTCGCAGAAGAAGGCCGACGTGCCGGAGAACATCCAGGCGGAGCTGCCGCCGTTGCAGGCGGCGAACCTGATGCTCGAAGGCGGCATCATTGCCTATGACACCAACGTGCGCAGTGGGGGCGAGGGGGCGCGGTACCTGGGTATCGATATCTCGCGTGAGTACCGGGTGGACCAGGTGACCGTGAACCTGCGGGCGGTGGATGTGCGTTCGGGGCAGGTGCTGGCGAATGTGATGACCAGCAAGACCATCTACTCGGTCGGGCGTAGTGCCGGGGTGTTCAAGTTCATCGAGTTCAAGAAGTTGCTGGAGGCGGAGGTGGGGTACACCACCAATGAGCCGGCGCAGTTGTGCGTGCTGTCGGCGATCGAGGCGGCGGTGGGGCACTTGTTGGCGCAGGGGATCGAGCGGCGGTTGTGGCAGGTAGCGGAGGCGGGGGATTCGGCGGTGGTGGACAAGTATCTGAGTCAGTATCAGCAGCCTTGAGGGGAGTTTGGTTTTTGCCTGGGGTATGTCGCTGTTGTTGTCTATATGAATAGGTGTTGCTGGAATAGTTGCTGCTTATGGAGGAGCGCCAGAAGTTGGTGTGAGCTTCTGGCGTTTCTTGATTCTGGTGGTTTATGTGTACTTGCTTCTTGCTTCTTGCTTCTTGTTTCTTTTTTGTTTTGAAAGTTGTATGCGCATTCATTTGTGATGTCGACGCTTAGTCACCTTTCCGCCCTTACGGCGGGTTACTTTTTTTCTTGGAAAAAAGTAACCAAAAACCGCTCGCTCCCATCATCCGGCCCCTACGCTGCGCTTCGGGGTCCCTTCGCTCCGGCGTCCTCCGGGCCCGCGCGGCCTCCGACTTGCTGCGCAAGTCTACATCTCGCGCCTTCGGCTAACGCCGAAGGGTGCTGCGCACCAGGGCCCTCCAGACGCCTGCGCTCAGCCTCCTGAAGTCGCGAAGTTAGGGGCGGCGCCTGGGCTGGCGTTAGCTGTCGCTAGTTGGATTGGCTGGGAACTCTGGATTGCAATCGCTGGCAAGCCAGCTCCCACAGGTTAGTGGGAATTCTCTGACTTGCGCTGTACCTGTGGGAGCCGGCTTGCCGGCGATAGGGCCCGAACAAACAACACATAAACAACAGCCAAATATAGATAGCCGTATCACTGCTCTTGATCTGTTTTTGCTTTTGCTTCTAAGCGCGCGATAGTCCAGGCAACACAAATTGCGACTTCAGGAGGCCGAGTGGAGGTGACTGGAGGGCCCTGGTGCGCAGCACCCTTCGGCGTAGCCGAAGGCGCGAGATGTAGACTTGCGCAGCAAGTCGTAGGCCGCGCGGGCCCGTAAGGCACCGGAGCGAGGGGACCCCGGAGCGCAGCGCAGGGGCCGCATGATGGGAGCGGGCGGCTTTGGTTACTTTGGCCAAGACCAAAGTAACCCGCCGTAAGGGCGGAAAGGTGACTAAAAGTCGACATCGCCGCCGAATGCGCATACATCTATCAAAACCAACACACTCAGACCCGAACGCCGAACGCCGAACGCCGAACGCCGAACGCCGAACGCGATCTAGCTCCGATAAGCCCGAACAAACACCTCAACCGCCTCCCGCACATGCACCTCCGCCTCATCCCCCGTCAGCGCCGGCGCACACCCGATCAGCAACCGGTAATCCGGCGCCCCCTTCACCAGGCAGAAGAACTGCTCCGCCGCCCGTAACGGATTATCGATCCGCAGCAACCCCCGCTGGTCGATCCCGCGCAGCAGCGCCTCCATTCCCGCGACCACCCGCTTGGGCCCGGCCTCATAGAAGTAATGCCCGAACCCCGGATCCTGGCTGCTCAAGGCAATGATCAGGCGGCTGAGCTGGACCGACTCGTCCGCGCTGATCAGCGCCTGGAACCCACGGGCGATGTTCAGCAGCACATCCATCAGCGCCGCCCCTTCCGGGTACTCGAAGATCAAATCGGGCAATTGCGCCTGGCAGGTCGCCATGACCGCCGCGCCGAACAACGTCTGCTTGTCGGTGAAGTGGCTGTAGACCGTGAGTTTCGAAACACCTGCCGCCGCAGCGACCGCATCCATGCTGGTGTTGGCATAGCCAAGGCTGAGGAACAGCGACTTGGCGGCTTGGAGGATGGCCTCGCGCTTGGCCAGATCCTTGGGCCGGCCGGGGCCGATGGGTGCGTCAGTGGGCATGTGCAATCGTTACCTGCTGGGAAAGGTGACCATCTTACCGGGTCGCGCACGATCCGGCTGTAGCGTGCGTCGCACCGTTATTATGGTTTTTCTCTGGGTAGACCGCTTCCCGGCGCGGATGCGCTGACTTAATATACTCGCCAGTATAAATATTCGATGCGCCCCTCTGCCAAAGGTCCTTCATCATGTTGCGTCGTGTGTTATCCCTCGCCTTGCCCGCTGCCCTTGTGCTGCTGGCCGCCTGCGGCCAGGAGGCCGCGCCACCTGCTGCGCCGCGCCCGGCCCTGGTGGTCCAGCCCCAGCCCGCAGGCGCGTCGGCAGACAGTTACCCCGGTGAGGTGCGTGCGCGCTTCGAGCCTGAGCTGGCGTTTCGCATCGGCGGCAAGGTGAGCAAGCGCCTGGTGGAGGAGGGGCAGCGGGTCAAGGCCGAACAGGCGCTGGCCGAACTCGATCCGCAGGACGTGCGCCTGCAACTGGAGGCCAACCGTGCCCAGGTAGCCGCTGCCGAAGCCAACCTGGCGCTGGTGCGCACCGAGCGTGAACGCTACCAGAAACTGCTCGACCGCCAGATGGTCAGCCACTCCCAATTCGATAACGCCGAAAACCTCTACCGTGCCGGCCTCGCTCGCCTGAAACAAGCCAAGGCCGAATTCGAGGTGGCCGGTAACCAGGCCGAGTACGCCGTGCTGCGTGCGCCCCAGGCCGGGGTGATCGCCAAGCGCCAGGTCGAAGTCGGCCAGGTGGTGGGTGCCGGGCAAACCGTGTTCACCCTGGCCGCTGACGGCGAGCGTGAGGTGGTGATCGGCCTGCCCGAGCAACAGTTCGCCCGCTTCAGCGTCGGCCAGGCCGTCAGCGTGGAGCTGTGGTCGCACCCCAACGCTCGGTTCGAAGGGCGTATCCGTGAGCTGTCGCCAGCCGCCGACCCGCGTTCGCGCACCTTTGCCGCACGTATCGCCTTCACCTCCGGCAACGCCCCGGCCGAACTCGGCCAGAGCGCGCGGGTGTTCATCGCCCACGCTGAAAACGCGCCGTTGGCGGTGCCGCTCTCGGCGGTCAGCGCCGAAGCCGGGCAGGCCTATGTGTGGCGGGTCGGCAAGGACAACCGGCTGGAGCGCGCGGCGGTTCGCCTGGGGCCTTATGGCGCCGACAGCGTGCCGGTGCTCGAGGGCCTGCAGGCCAGCGACTGGGTGGTCGCCGCCGGCGGCCATGTGCTGCGCGAAGGGCAACAGGTGCGGCCTGTGGACCGCAGCAACCGAGACGTGAACCTGACGGCCAAGGAGTAAGTCCCGATGGGTTTCAACCTTTCCGCCTGGGCGCTGCGCAATCGCCAGATCGTACTGTTCCTGATGATCCTGCTGGCGGCTATTGGCGCCATGTCCTACACCAAGCTCGGGCAGAGCGAGGACCCGCCCTTCACCTTCAAGGCCATGGTCATCCGCACCTTGTGGCCGGGGGCGACTGCCGAAGAAGTGTCGCGCCAGGTCACCGAGCGCATCGAGAAGAAGCTGATGGAGACCGGCGAGTACGAGAAGATCGTCTCGTTCTCCCGGCCAGGTGAATCCCAGGTCACCTTCATGGCCCGCGATTCGCTGCATTCCAAGGACATCCCCGAGCTGTGGTACCAGATCCGCAAAAAGGTCGCGGACATCAAGCACACCCTGCCGCCCGAGGTCCAGGGGCCGTTCTTCAACGATGAGTTCGGCACCACCTTCGGCAACATCTACGCATTGACCGGTGAGGGCTTCGACTACGCGGTGCTCAAGGACTACGCCGACCGTATCCAGATCCAGCTGCAGCGGGTGAAGGATGTCGGCAAGGTCGAGCTGATCGGCCTGCAGGACGAGAAAATCTGGATCGAGCTGTCCAACGTCAAGCTGGCCACCCTGGGTGTGCCGCTGGCCGCGGTGCAGCAGGCACTGCGCGAGCAGAACGCGGTGAGTACCGCCGGCTTCTTCGAGACCCCCAGCGAGCGCCTGCAACTGCGGGTCAGTGGGCGTTTCGACAGTGTCGAGCAGATCCGCCAGTTCCCCATCCGCGTGGGCGACCGCACCTTCCGCATCGGTGACGTCGCCGAAGTGCAGCGTGGCTTCAACGACCCGCCCGCGCCACGCATGCGCTTCATGGGCGAGGACGCCATCGGCCTTGCCGTGTCGATGAAGGACGGCGGTGACATCCTGGTGCTGGGCAAGGCCCTGGAGGGCGAGTTCGCCCGCCTGGCCGAAGGATTGCCGGCAGGCATGCAGTTGCGCAAGGTGTCCGACCAGCCGGCGGCGGTGAAAGCCGGTGTCGGCGAGTTCGTCCAGGTGCTGGTCGAGGCGCTGGCCATCGTCCTGCTGGTGAGCTTCTTCTCCCTGGGCCTGCGCACCGGGCTGGTGGTGGCCCTGGCGATCCCGCTGGTGCTGGCCATGACCTTCGCCCTGATGCACTACTTCGGCATCGGCCTGCATAAGATTTCGCTGGGCGCGCTGGTGCTGGCGCTGGGCCTGCTGGTGGACGACGCGATCATTGCCGTGGAGATGATGGCGATCAAGATGGAGCAGGGCTACGACCGCCTCAAGGCGGCCAGTTACGCCTGGACCAGCACGGCCTTCCCGATGCTCACCGGCACCCTGATCACGGCAGCGGGCTTCCTGCCGATCGCCACGGCGGCGTCGAGCACCGGCGAGTACACCCGCTCGATCTTCCAGGTGGTGACCATCGCCCTGCTGACCTCGTGGGTGGCGGCGGTGGTGTTTGTGCCGTACCTGGGCGAACGCCTGCTGCCGGACCTGGCCAAGCTGCATGCGGCGCGCCATGGCAGCGACGGGCATGCGCCCGACCCCTACGCCACGCCGTTCTACCAGCGCGTGCGGCGGGTGGTGGAGTGGTGCGTGCGGCGGCGCAAGACAGTCATATTGCTGACCATCGCGGCATTCGTCGGCAGCATCCTGCTGTTCCGCTTCGTGCCCCAGCAGTTCTTCCCGGCCTCCGGCCGGCCAGAGCTGATGGTCGACCTGAAGCTGGCCGAAGGTGCTTCGCTGAACAACACCGCCGAGCGGGTCAAACAGCTGGAAGCGCTGCTCAAGCAGCAGGACGGCATCGACAACTATGTGGCCTATGTCGGCACCGGCTCGCCACGCTTCTATCTGCCCCTGGACCAGCAACTGCCGGCCGCGAGCTTCGCCCAGTTCGTGGTGCTGGCCAAATCGCTGGAAGACCGTGAGCGCCTGCGCAGCTGGCTGATCGCAACCCTCGATGAGCAATTCCCCGACCTGCGCTCGCGGGTCACCCGCCTGGAAAACGGCCCGCCCGTGGGCTACCCGGTGCAGTTCCGCATCACCGGCGAGCACATCGAGAAGGTCCGTGCCCTGGCCCGCGAGGTGGCGGCCAAGGTGCGCGAGAACCCCCATGTGGTCAACGTCCACCTGGACTGGGAGGAGCCGAGCAAGGCGGTGTACCTGGACATCGACCAGGACCGCGCCCGCGCCCTGGGGGTGAGCACCGCGCACTTGTCGAGTTTCCTGCAGAGTTCGCTGACCGGCAGCACCGTCAGCCAGTACCGTGAAGACAATGAACTGATCGAGATCCTCTTGCGCGGCACCCCTGAAGAACGCCGTGAGTTGGGCAACCTCGGCAGCCTGGCGCTGCCCACCGACAACGGTCCGAGTGTGGCGCTGTCGCAGGTGGCCACGCTGGAATATGGCTTCGAGGAAGGCATCATCTGGCACCGCAATCGCCTGCCGACGGTGACCGTGCGTGCCGACATCTACGACAAGGAACAGCCGGCCACGCTGGTGAAACAGATCCAGCCGACCCTGCAGCAGATCAAGGCGGAACTGCCGGACGGCTATCTGCTGGAAGTCGGCGGCACGGTGGAGGACTCCGAGCGTGGCCAGCGTTCGGTGAATGCCGGCATGCCGCTGTTCATCGTGGTGGTGTTGAGCCTGTTGATGATCCAGCTGCGCAGCTTCTCGCGGATGTTCATGGTGTTCCTCACCGCGCCTTTGGGGCTGATCGGCGTGACCTTGTTCCTGCTGGTGTTCCGCCAGCCGTTCGGTTTCGTCGCGATGCTCGGCACCATCGCCCTGGCGGGCATGATCATGCGCAACTCGGTGATCCTGGTGGACCAGATCGAGCAGGACATTGCTGCCGGGATGGAGCGCTGGCAGGCGATCATCGAGGCCACGGTGCGGCGCTTCCGGCCGATCGTGCTGACCGCGCTGGCGGCGGTGCTGGCGATGATTCCGTTGTCGCGCAGTGTGTTCTACGGGCCGATGGCGGTGGCGATCATGGGTGGTTTGATCGTGGCCACGGTACTGACGCTGCTGTTCCTGCCGGCGTTGTATGCGGCGTGGTTCAGGGTGAGGAAGGACTGAGTCACGCACCCTGTGGGAGCGGCTTTAGCCGCGAAGCAGACGACGCGGTGAATGGCACCGGCTATGCCGGTGTTCGCGGCTAAAGCCGCTCTCACAGGTGAGTGTGACCCCTGTAGGAGCGGCCTTGTGCCGCGAACGGGCTGCGCAGCAGCCCTGAGGATTTCAGATCAGAATCACAGCGCGCCGAACACCTTCTTGGCCAGGCTGGTAGCAGCCCCGGCCGGGTTCTGGCGAATGCTTTCTTCCTGTTTGCCGATCATTTCGAACAGACCGTCCAGCGCCTTCTCGGTCACGTAGTTCTCGATGTTGGCGTCATCCTTGATCAGCCCCAGGCCCTTGGCCTGCCCGGCGAAGCTGTTGTACTGCTGGGCCAGGCCGACCTTGTCGGTGGCCTGCTTGACGATCGGCAGGAACTTGGCGCGGATCTGCTCGCGGCTGCTCTTGTTCAGGTACTGGGTAGCCGAGTCCTGACCACCGCTGAGAATGCCCTTGGCATCGGTCACGGTCATCTTCTTCACCGCATCCACGAGGATCGCCTGGGCCTGTGGCACGGCCGCTTCGGCAGCCTTGTTCATGCCGGCTTCCAGGGCTTCCACCTGATCACCCTTGCCGAACATCTTCATGGCCTTGGCGGCCTTGCCGAGGTTGCCTGGCAGCTCGATGCGCACGTCGGGGTTGTTGCTGAAGCCGCCTGGGGTGCTCAGTTGCTTGACAGCGATCTGCGTGCCTTGGGTGAGGGCGTCCTTCAGGCCGCCACTGGCGTCACTTTGCGACAGGTCGCCCAGCGACAGGGCCATGGCACTGGCCGAAAGCAGCGCGCCGGCACACAGGGTGGTGAAGCGCAGGGAGGTGCGGATCATGGATATTTCCTTATGGGCAATGTGGGGCGGGGGCTCAGCGGACCGGGTCGACCTTGATCCGCACCGGCTGCTGGTCGCTGCCGTCGAGCATCACGCCGTGGTGTTCGGTGTTGATGAACAGCAGCTTGCCGTCCAGTTCGATGCGCGCACTCACCGCGTAGCGGTGGCCGGGCTTGAGCTGGGCCGGGTCGTAGGTCAGGTGGAAGGGCAGCGGCACGTTGCCTTTGACCGGGCCATTCTGGCTGGCCAGGGTGACTGCCGGTGCGTCCATTAGCGACACGTCCTGCAGGGCCACGTTCAGGGTGGCGGCGGGCGGCAGGGCGATGCGCTGCAGGTAGAAGACTTCGCCATCGAGGCTGGCGTGGTTCGACGGGGTGTTGCTGGAGCACGCTGCAAGCAGGGTGGCGCAGCACAGGGTGAAGAGCTTTTTCATGGTATCTCCGGTGTACATGGCGCTGGCTTGTGGCCAACACCGGGGACTTTAGCGGATTTTTGCCTGGCATGCGGCTTTCGGTATGGGGCCGCTGTGCGCCCCATCGCCGGCAAGCCGGCTCCCACAGGGGAGCGATGACTCCTGTGGGAGCCGGCTTGCCGGCGATGGGCTGCGAAGCGGCCCCGGGCGCACCAAGGCCAGTTCACTCGGAGGGCGCAGGCTCCGGTGTTTCATCGCGGTGCAGCGCCACCTGGCGAATCGACAAACGCAACTCCGCCGACAGCACACGCTTGGCCACGCCTTCGGCCAGTTCGGCCAGTTTGTCGTGGTAACCCAGCTTGCCGTTGCTGTCGGGGCGTAGCACCCCTTCGCGCACCAAGGTCTGGATAAAGTGGCGGAACAGGGTCTTGTCGAAGAACTCCGGAGCGTTGAGCCCATGCAGGATCGACAGGCGCTGGGCCATCATCACGCAAAGCTCCTCCAGTTCTTCGGCAGTCAGCGTGTGCTGCCCGCTGTTGAGCAGCAACGAGGTGGCCATGTAGAAGCGCTGCAGGGTCTGAGTGATGGTGCGCGCCAGCAGCGTCAGCAGCACGAACTGCCGCGAGCTGGGGGCCGGGCGCAGGTACACGCCGTTCTCGAAGCGCAGCAGGCCTTGCTCGACCAGCGCCGCCAGCCACTGGTCGATGACCTCGTCCAGTTGCTCGGGCGCCCAACGCAGGAACAGCTCGGCCTGCAGGTACGGGTACAGCGCCTTGACGTACTGCCCAACCAGCTCGCGGCTCATGCGCGAGCTGCTGAGGAAGAAGCTCGCCAGCAGCGCTGGCAGGGCGAAGATGTGCAGGACGTTGTTGCGGTAGTAGGTCATCAGCACCGCGTTGGCTTCGTCCAGATACAGGATGCGGCCCAGCGCGTCCTTCTGCTCGGCCAGCAGGTCCATGCCCAGCACATGCTTGATCAGCGCACTGCCGTCGCCCTCGGGCAAGGTGGTGTGGGGCGAGTAGGGCACCTGGCGCAGCAAGGCCAGGTACAGGTCGAGCACACGGGTCAGGGCGCGCTCATCGAGGGCCATGCGGCTGGTCGACAGCAGCGCCAGGGCTACAAGGTTGACCGGGTTGACCGCCGCCGCTTCGTTGAGGTGTCGGGCCAGGGTTTCGCCCAGGCGCGTGGTGGTGTCGTTGAGCCAGTCCGGGCGGAACTGCGGGGCCAGTGACTGCTCGCGCCAACCGGGCTGCTGCTGGTCGAGGAAACCGGCCAGGCGGATCGGTTCGCCGAAGTTGACGTACACCTGGCCAAAGCGCTGCCTGAGGGCACCGAAGACCTTGAAGATGTCGAAGATCGACTCTTTCTTTTTGCTCGCGCCACGCAGTTCACCCAGGTAGGTGCGGCCTTCCAGCACCCGCTCATAGCCGATGTACACCGGCACGAACACGATCGGCGTACGCGACGAGCGCAGAAAACTGCGCAGGGTGATCGCCAGCATGCCGGTGCGTGGCTGCAGCATGCGGCCGGTGCGCGAACGCCCGCCCTCGACGAAATACTCCACCGGGAAACCCTTGGTGAACAGGGTGTGCAGGTATTCGTTGAATACCGCGGTGTACAGCGGGTTGCCCTTGAAGGTGCGGCGCATGAAGAAGGCACCGCCGCGGCGCAGCAGGCCGCCGATCACCGGCATGTTGAGGTTGATGCCGGCGGCGATGTGCGGTGGTGTCAGGCCATTGCGGAACAGCAGGTAGGACAGCAGCAGGTAGTCGATGTGGCTGCGGTGGCAGGGCACGTAGATCACTTCGTGGCCCGGGGCGATGCCCTGCACCTGCTCGATGTGGTTGACCTTGATGCCGTCGTAGATCTTGTTCCAGAACCAGCTGAGCACCACTTCGAGGAAGCGGATCGCGGTGTAGGTGTAGTCCGAGGCGATTTCGTTGCCGTAGTGCAGTGCCTTGGCCTCTGCCTTGGCGTAGGGGATCTTCTCGCGCTCGGCTTCGTCGCTGATGGCCTGGCGCACCAGTGGGTCGTGCACCAGGCCTTTGACCAGGTTGCGACGGTGCGAGATGTCCGGGCCGATCACCGCGGTCTTGAGATTGCGAAAGTGCACGCGCATCAGCCGTTGGGCCATGCGTACGGTGCGCTCATGGCCTTTGTTGTGGCCCACCAGCTCGCGCAGGTGGATAGGCGCGGAGAACTGCACCCGGGTCTTGCGCCCCAGAATGAGGATGCTCAGCAGCCGGCGCAGGCGCCCGGTGACCGCCCAGCTATCGGCGAACAGCAGTTTCCAGGGGCTCGACTCGCTGGACGGGGTCTGGCCCCAGAACACGCTGACCGGGATGATCTGCGCGTCCTCCTCGGCATGCTGGCTGATCGCCGCGACCAGGCGCTCCAGGGTCGGTGGCGCGCCACGTTTGTCGTGGCGGCCGAGCCAGTCCGGGTCGGGGGTCAGATAGAAGAACCCGGCAGGCTCCTGCAGCGGGCCGACCGCCACTGGCAAGACCGGGCGTGGCAGCCCCGCTTTGGTGCATTCGTGGTCGATCACGGCCAGGTCGGTCAGCGAGGGCGAGGGCAGGGCGTAGAACACCGGGCGGCTGCGGTCGAGCTTGAGGGTCAGCGAAGACTGGTTGATGGTCTCGGAGCGCACCCATAGGTACAGCACGCGGCGCAGGGCGCCGAAGATCAGGCGGCGCAGGGGGGAACGGGTCATGGGGTAGGTGCCCTGGGTGAGATGTTTCGGTGTTTTTCAGGACGTTAGTCTGCCGTATCTGCGTAAGTTCAGCAAAAATCGGCAAAAATCAGGGCTGTAATGAATTTTTTTTGTTCCCTGTCATATACTCGGCCTGCCGCTTGCTTACTATTTGAGCAAGCTGTGACGGCAGGGGCGGTGAGCCCATGCCAGCAAGGCGATCTTCAAAATAAAAATCCGGAGTAGTGCAGATGTCGTCTCGTGAGACTGGGAATGTGAAGTGGTTCAACGATGCCAAAGGTTATGGCTTCATTCAGCGCGACGGTGGTGCGGATGTGTTCGTCCACTATCGGGCTATCCGCGGTGAGGGGCATCGCACCCTGGTCGAAGGGCAGCAGGTGGAGTACGCACTCGTGCAGGGCCAGAAAGGCCTGCAGGCTGAAGACGTCGTCGGTCTCTGACCGCCGCCGCAAGCGGTAAGCTTCAAGCTGCAAGCTGTCCGTGGAGCTTGCAGCCTGATGCGATCGAACTAGAAGCTTGCAACTCGTAGCTTGCAGCTTCAGTGTGTGCGCCAGGTGATTTCCTCTTCACCGTCGGCGCTGATGCGGATCCAGCGATCGGCATCTTCTTCCCCTTGTTCCTCTGTCCAGCTACCCGGTGCACAACGTACTTCGACGTTGAGCGCGGCGAATGCCGCGTGGGCGCAGGCGATGTCATCGGCCCATGGGGTCTGGTCGCTTTCCAGCAGCAGGCTGTTCCATTTCCCTACAGCCTTCGGTAACCAGGTGACCGGAATGTTACCGGCCATGCACTTGAAGGTCTGGCCTTTCTGCTTCCATTCGCTGCACGGGCCCAAGGCCTCGGCCAGCCAGGCGGCGATCTGCTTGTGATCGACGTCGGCGTCCTTCAGGTAAATCTCGATATCGGGTTGGCGCATAAGGGGCTCCGGGGTGTGCTCAGGCTTGGCGCACGAAATAGTCATAACGCATGGAAACCGTGACCTCGAACGGCTCGGGCTGGTCGATCACCCGGGCGCGTTTCTCGGCGCTGGCGCGCCAGCCGTGCGGGGTCATGGCCAGCAGGTCGGCGCGCGCCTGGGGTTCGGCCAGGCTCAGGCGGAACTCGAGTACTTCGCCATGGGCGTGGGCCATGCCCTCGGGGACCAGGGCCAGGTGCTTGTCATCGGCGTAGGGGCGCACTTCATCGTAGAGCACCTCGCGCAGTTCCATCAGGTGGCCGCTGGTCGGGCCGACCCGCATCAGGCCGCCGCCGGGGGCCAGCAGGCGCCGAGCCTCGTCCCAGTCGAGCGGGCTGAACACGCTGGCGATGAAGCCGCAGCTGGCGTCCTGCAGGGGCACGCGGGCCATGCTGGCGACCATCCAGGTGACTTGCGGGGCGCGCCGGCAGGCACGCTTGACTGCCTCGCGGGAGATGTCCAGGGCGTAACCCTCGGCCTGTGGCAGCGCCTCGGCCAGCAGGGCGGTGTAGTAACCCTCGCCGCAGCCGATGTCCAGCCAGGTGCCTGGCTGGCGCTCGGCGGCCAGTTGCGCCAGGCGGCGGGCCACCGGCGCATAGTGGCCGGCGTCGAGGAAGCCGCGGCGGGCTTCGACCATGGCCTGGTTGTCGCCGGGGTCGCGGCTGTTCTTGTGCTGCACCGGCAGCAGGTTCAGGTAGCCCTGGCGGGCACGGTCGAAACGGTGGCCGGCGGGGCAGGCCACGCCGTTGTCGAGCCGCGCCAGGGGCGCCTGGCAGAGTGGGCAGGCGAGCATCAGGCGAGCAACCGCACCAGGGTCTGGTAGTAGATCTCGGTCAGCAGGTCGAGGTCGCTGGCCAGGATGCGCTCGTCCACCTGGTGGATGGTGGCGTTGACCGGGCCGAGCTCGACCACCTGGGTGCCCATGGTGGCGATGAAGCGGCCATCGGAGGTGCCACCGCTGGTGGACGGCTGGGTTTCGCGGCCGGTGACCGTCTTGATGCTCGAGGCGACCGCGTCGAGCAGCTCGCCCGGCTCGGTGAGGAACGGCAGGCCCGACAGCGCCCAGTCGATCGACCACTCCAACTGATGTTTGTCGAGGATCGCCGCGACGCGCTGTTGCAGGCCTTCGACGGTCGACTCGGTGGAGAAACGGAAGTTGAACAGCGCGGTCAGCTCGCCCGGAACAACGTTGGTGGCACCGGTGCCCGAGTTGAGGTTGGAGATCTGGAAGCTGGTCGGCGGGAAGAACGCGTTGCCCTCGTCCCAGTGCTCGGCGGCCAGTTCCGCCAGGGCCGGTGCGGCCAGGTGGATCGGGTTGCGCGCCAGGTGCGGGTAGGCCACGTGGCCCTGCTTGCCGCGGATGGTCAGCTTGGCGCCGAGGGAGCCACGGCGGCCGTTCTTGACCACATCGCCGAGCAGGGTGGTGCTCGACGGTTCGCCGACGATGCACCAGTCCAGGCGCTCGTTGCGCGCCTTGAGCAGCTCGACCACGGCCTTAGTGCCGTGGTGCGCCGGGCCTTCTTCGTCGCTGGTGATCAGGAAGGCGACCTTGCCACGGTGGTTCGGGTAGTCCTGCACGAAGCGTTCGCTGGCCACCACCATCGAAGCCAGGCTGCCTTTCATGTCGGCGGCGCCACGGCCGCAGAGCATGCCGTCGGCATCGATCAGCGCCTCGAACGGCTCATGCTGCCATTGCTGCACCGGGCCGGTAGGCACTACGTCGGTGTGGCCGGCGAAGCACAGCACCGGGCCGTCCTGGGTGCCGTGGGTGGCCCAGAAATTGTCGACGTCCTCGAAGCGCATGGGCTCGAGCATGAAGCCAACGGCGCCCAGGCGGTTCATCATTTGCGCCTGGCAGTCGGCGTCGACCGGGGTGACCGATGGGCGGCGGATCAGGTCGCAGGCCAGTTGAAGGGTGGGCGAGAGCTCGGCGGGGGCCGTCATGGGGGAACTCCGAAGGCAAGGCAAGGCGGGCATTGAGGGGCGATAGTCTAAAGCAAAAAGCGTCGGATCTGTGGGACGGCTGGGAACCGGAGCTTGGGAAAAGATGACGCTCTGGCAGGAGATTTCTCAAAGTCGCTGGGAAATTGCCAGTGATGTGGCCAAGAGCCGGGTCCCTACCATGGGCCCTGCATCAAACATCTTCCCTTGACCCGCTTGATCGGACTACACAATGAACAAATACGCTCCTCTGCTTGCTCTGTGCGCAACCCTGCTCGGCAGTACTTCTGCCCTGGCGGCTTCCTCCACCGATGTCAGCGTTACCGGCATGATCACTCCGGCAGCCTGTACCCCTTCGCTGAGCGGTGCGGGCAGCTTCGATTTCGGCAAGATCTCCGCGCAGGACCTCAATCAGGACAAGATCACCAGCTTCAAGTCCGAGTTCCAGCGTCTGACCGTCGCCTGCAGTGCACCTACTCGCTTCGCGATTGATGGCGTTGATAACCGCTCCGGTACGGCACATGTTGCGAACAGTTCGTATTTTGGCCTGGGGTTGAACGGTACCGAGAAGATCGGCAGCTTCATGATGGGGCTGCAGGCCGCCGGCATCACGGCTGATGGCAATACCGACGTTCAGCGCATGGTCTCGGTCAACGGCGGTGCAAGCTGGATTCCCCGCAGCGACCAGGTCAGCTACCTGATCAACCGTGACATCGCTCGAGTGTTGCTGGGCTTTGGGCGGCAAGGCGCTACCGAGCCTGCACCTATCGGTACGCTGGCGGCTGACCTGCAGGTCACGATGAACATCGTCAAGGGCAGCGACCTCACCCTGACCGACGACATCAACATCGATGGCGCCGCCAGCATCGAGCTGACCTACCTGTGACCTCTGGGCAGACGAGGAGCGATCCTCGTCTGCCTCTGACCGTCTGCCGCAGCTCAGGGAAAGCGTCCACATGAAACCCACTTACTTGCTGCTGGTGCTCTGCGCTGCCATGGCACCGGCCTCGTTCGCCCAGTCCTCGGCAGTGATCAATGTCACCGGCCTGATCACCCCGGCTGCCTGCGTGCCTTCACTCAGCGGCGATGGCAGCTTCGAATACGGCAAGATCGGCTCGATCGAACTGCACCCGGTACACCGTACGCAGTTCGTGTCGGCTCGTCAGCGCTTGTCGATCACCTGCCTGGCACCTACCCGCTTCGCCTTACGCGGTATCGACGGGCGCGCAGGCTCGGCGCAGTGGCCTGTGCATGATCGGCACTTCGGCGTGGGCCTGCATGGCACGCAGAAAGTGGGTACCTACTTCGTGTTGTTCAAGTCCGAGGGGCTCACGCTAGATGGCAGCACCCAGGTCGCCAGGTTGAGAAGTGCCGACAACGGCGCCAGCTGGCAACTGGTGCCTACCGCGGACAGCCCGTTGCCCAACGATGGTGGCGCCGGTTTGATCGGCTTTGCCACGGTCGGGAGCCTGGAGCCGTCGGCGGCCCGCTCGCTGAACGCACTGATCGAAGTGGACATGCATCTGGCGCCAGGTGAGTCGCTGACACTGACCGACGAGGTGCCCATCGACGGTGCAGCCACCCTCGAGGTGGCCTACCTGTAAGGCCCTGGCAGTCCCTGAGCCGCAGCAAGACGGCAGGGCGAGGGCCCTTTTTTCACCCCCCCTATTTCACTCGGTTGCCCACGGGCGGCCGGGTCACGCCTGGAGTTAGCCGTGCCATTCATCCCGCGTTGTCTGTCCCACCCGCTGTTGGTCAGTCTGCTGGCCGTATCCGCGTCCTTGCCTGCCTGGGCGGACGGCATGATCCCCGAAACCTCTGTGGTCATCGTCAAGGAAGAAGACGGCGAAGCCTCCATCAAGGTGCGTAACAGCGACAACAGCACGGCGTTGCTGCACGTCACCTTGCAGGACCTGCCCGAAGACACAGAACCCTTGCTGTTTTTGTCGCAGCCGGTCTGGCGAGTGGATGCGGGCAAGGAGCAACTGGTGCGTTTCATCCTGCGCGGCGATAAGCCGTTGGTCACCCAGCGCCTGAAACGAGTGATCTTCGAAGGCATTGCGCAGTCGGCCGATGCCAAGGCGCAGGGCGTGGCCAAAGTCGGTGTCAGCCTGCGCCAGAACCTGCCGGTGATCATCCATCCCAAGGGGCTGGCGCTGAACCGCACGCCGTGGGTCGAGCTACAGTGGCGCCTGGTCGACGGCAAGCTCAGCGTGCACAACGGCTCGCCCTACGTGGTACGTCTGGCCCAGGAGCTGCGTTTGCTGCCCAGCGGCCAGGCGGCGCGCCTGGGGCGCAGCTACGTACTGCCAGGCGATACCCTGGACGTCGAAACCGACGGTGCCTTGCAAGGTGCGCCGGTGACGGTTCGCTCGTTCCCGGCGACGGTCTACGGTTTTGCGGTGGATGCCCATGAAGCCGCTGTGCAGGCCGGTGGTGCCTGAGATGGGGCGGCCAATTGCCTGGCTTGGGCTGATGGTTTTCCTGACGGGCGAAACGATGGCTGCCGAGCCTGTGGCGTTCGATGCCGAAGTGCTTCGGCTGCGCGGCATCGACCCGGCGCTGGCGGCCTATCTGGGGGAGACGGCGCGCTTCACCCCGGGCAGCCATCGGGTCAGCCTGAGCGTTAACGACAAGCCCCGGGGGCGGGTCGAGGCGCGCTTTGCCAGCGATGGCCAACTGTGCTTCGATCAACGTCTGCTGGATGCCGCTGGACTGCTGTCGCCCGCTGGCGAGGGCGTGGATCCTGACGCCTGTCAGGACTTTCTTGGCCTGTACCGCCAGGCGCAGGTCAACCTGGATCCACAGGCCGCGCGGGCCAGCTTGGTGGTGCCAACCCAGGCCCTGCGTCCGGTCGAGACGCGTCAGGACCTGTCGGCCTACCACACCGGCGGCATGGCCGGCATCTTCAACTACGAGCTGTCGGGCCTGCGCAACCGTTTCGAAGGGCGCGACAGTGACTATTGGTCGGCCAGCACCGAACTGGGCTTCAACGCCGGGGACTGGATTGTGCGCAGCCACCAGATCCATACCGCGGTCGATGGCATGCGCCGCAGCGAGTTTCTCGACGCCTACGCCCAGCGCACCTTCGCCGAACTGGGCACGGTGTTCCAGGCCGGGCAGATCAACCTGGTCAACCCGGTGCTGGCCGGTGCACGGGTCGATGGCCTGCAACTGAGCACCGAGCAGGCTCTGGACGGCCCCACGCGGCGAGCAGCCATCGAAGGCATCGCACAGAGCCAGGCACGGGTCGAGGTACGTCAGGCAGGCGCGCTGATCTACTCGACCGTGGTGCCCGCCGGCCCCTTCGCGTTGGGCGATCTGCCGCACCTGGACCGTCTCACCGACCTTGAAGTGACGGTGATCGAAGCCGATGGCATGCAGCGCAGCTTCACGGTGCCGGCGGCCATGGTGGCCTTGGACATACCTGCCCCGGGTTTCAACCTGGGCCTGGGGCGTGTGCGGGAAAACGCCGATGTCGCCGCCGACCCTTGGGTACTCAGCGCAGGCTGGACCCAGGGCCTGAGCCCGTTCACCACCCTGAGCAGCGGCGTGCTGATGGCCAGCGAATACGAGGCGGCAGGCCTGGGTGTGGGCCTGCAGCCTTGGTTGGGCTCGCAGGTGCAGTGGATGGTCCAGGCGGCCAGAGCACATGAGTCGGACTCGCGGGGGTTGCAGAGCCAGGTATCGTTTTCCCAGCAACTGACCCCGCAGTGGGCCATCAATGGTGCTTATACCCAGCAGACTCAAGGCTACCGTGACCTGCTGGACAGCTTTGCCCGTGACGACGATGCCTTCGTAGCGAGCCGCTTCAAGCACCAGTACAGCTTCGGCGTTTCCTGGGCCCAGCCCTGGGTCGGCAGCCTCAGCGGCGGTTTTTCCCGGGCTGCGCTGCATGACGGCAGCGAATCCAGCCGCGCCTATGCCTCCTGGGGGCGGCGTTTCGCAGAGGTGTCGTTGTCGGCCAGCATGGAATGGAACCTGGGGGGCAGCAGCAACCTGGGCAATGCCGCCTACGTCAGTGTGAGCATGCCGTTGGGGCGTGAACGACGCTTGCGCGCTTCGCTGCGCGAGAGCGGTGGCGACAGCCGTCTGGGGCTGTCGATGCAGGAACGGGTCAGTGACACCCTGAGCTACCGCCTGGGCGCCGAGCGTGACAGCCGCGACCGGCTGGTGGACCTGAATGCCGGCCTGTCGGCCTTGCCACGCTACACCCAGGTGGACGTCAACTACGCCGGCTACGGCAAGGGCAACCGCAGTATCGGCCTGGGCATGCGCGGCGGTGTGGCGATGCACGGCGAAGGCATCACTTTCTCGCCCTACGCGGTGCAGGACACCTTTGCCCTGGTGTCGGTGGGCCAGTTGTCCGGGGTGAAGCTCGATACGCCGGCCGGGCCGACGTGGACCGACGGCGATGGCCAGGCGTTGGTGGCGCAACTGACCCCCTATGGCAGCAGCACCGTGGAAGTGCAGCCACGTTCGTTGCCGCGCAACGTCGACCTGGACAACGCTGTCGAGTTGGTCCAGGCCGGGCGCGGCGCAGTGCCACGCATCGATTTTCGCGTGACCAGCACGCGCCGGGCACTGCTGCAGGCCCGCGATCAGGCCGGCGAGCCCTTGCCGGGCGGGGCGATGGTCACCGATGGCGAGGGGCAGTTCGTCACGCTGGTGCAGGAGGGCGGGCTGGTGTTTGTCCATGGCCTGCAGGAGGCCCGACGGCTTTGGGTCAACCCGGTCGATGGCCCTGCGTGCGAACTGCAGTTCAGCTTGGCGCAGCAAGCGGATCTGGACGCCTATTTCGAATCCACCACGGCCCTGTGCCGCATCCCTTGATGGAGCCCGCCATGCGCTCGTTTCGACGTTTCATTCCGGCATTGCTCGCCGCTGCCGGCCTGTTGCCGACGGTCGGCCAGGCCGATGATTGCCAGGTAAGCCTCAGCCAGCCCCAGGCGGATTTCGGCCGCTTCAACCGCACCACCCTCATCAAGCATGCGCAAGAGCTCGAATTGGGCACGCGCAGTGTTGGCTTGACGGTGACCTGCGCACAGGCTCAGGACTTGTCGCTGTTCTTCCGTGCTGCGCAGCACAACGGTACAAGATTCGCCCTCGGCGACCAGGGCAGTTTCGCCGTGCGTCTGGACCAGGCGCTGCTCGATGGCGCACCCGTGGAGCTGGGCCGGTTCAGCGCCCCCGGGCAGGCGCCGCAGGCCAGTGGCAGGGCGCTGGACTGGCTGCCGCAAACCTGGCTGGCGCCCCTGCGTGCCGGGCAGACCTTGCCAGGGCGGGTGTTCAGCGCCCGCCTGGAGGTAAAGGGCTGGGGCTTGCCGGCGATGCTGGGCCTGACCGATGCGCTGTCGCTGCGCGCTGCAGGCCAGGTTGAAGCCGCTGGCGGCAAGGGCCACCTGGATGTAATGGCGGCCATCGCACCCGTAGCCTGCACCCCGCAACTGGGCAATGGCGGGGTGGTGGACTTTGGCCGTATTCCTGCCCGGCAACTGCTGCAGGAGACCGGCAGCCGCTGGCAGCGCAGCGTATCGCTGAGCGTGCATTGCGATGCGCCAACCCGTTTTGCCTTGAGTGCCCGTGACAACCGGTCAGCCAGCGTGCGGCACTTCCCGGGGCTGGTCGACCCCACGCTGCTGTTCGGTGTGGGCCGGACCCGTGCGGGGCAGGCGCTGGGTGCCTATGCGGTGTCGTTCGACAGTGTGCTGGCTGACGGGGCTTCGGTATCGGCGCTGCAGGCCCCATTCGGCGCGCTGCAATGGCTTTCGCCCAGTGGCCCGGCCTACCTGGCACCTGATCGCCGCCTGCTCGGCTTCGCCCCAGGCAACGCCCGCCAGGCAGGCCCCACGGCGATGAGCCAACTCAACGCCAGCCTCGCGGTGGAGCTGTTCCTGCCGGCGGCCGGCGCCCTGACCCTGGACGAGGAGGCACCCATCGATGGTGCCGCGACCCTTGAAATCATCTACCTCTAGGCACCACGACTCATAGGAAGCGAACACCATGAAACCCCAAGCCCTGACGATACTGGCCCTGCTGATCGCACCCTGGGCTCATGCCCAATCGACCATCGAGCTGAACGTGCGCGGCAGTGTGACCCCCGCCTCTTGTACGCCAGCACTGACCAGCGGCGGGGTGGTTGATTTCGGCCGGATCTCGGTGCAGGACTTGAGCAAGACCCAGCGCACGATGCTCAAGCCCCGCCCCATCGGCCTGAGCATCAGCTGCGACGCGGCCACCCGCTTTGCCCTGCGCATGCGCGACAACCGCGACGGCAGCGCCCTGGTGAACAGTGGCATCTATTACGGCCTGGGGCTGGACAAGCGCGGCAACCGCATCGGCTTGTACGAGGTGCAGTTCGACCCCAGGCGCATCCAGGCCGATGCGCTGACCCAGGTGTATATCACCGACTCCACTACCGGCGGGCGCGGTTGGCATGCGGCCGACCTGCAGGTGGACCGGATCGGCAGCAACGACTTGCTGCTGGGGTTCAGCGACACCCTCGGCAGCACTGCCGGGCCGGTGCCGATCCGCGATCTCACCGCGACCTTGATGGTGCAGGTGGTGGTGGCGCCGACCGAATCGCTGGATACCAGCGACGATATCGCCTTTGACGGTGAGGGGACGATGGAGGTGGTGTACCTGTAAGCGCTGGCGCCGATACCGCGCAACGGTATCGGCGCCTCAGGCTCAGGCCTGGCCGGCGGTGGCCGGTTCGCTGGCCTCGGCGGGCTTGGGCAGCGAAGACAGGAAGGCCATGATCAGCGCCGCCAGATACGGCAGCGATTGCACCAGCAGCATGGCCACCCAGAAGCGCATGTCCGAGCTCGGCAGGCCCTGCACCAGGTAGATGCCGCCGGCTGCGCCCCACAGCAGGAGCATGATGAACAGTTCTTCCCGCGCTTCCGAGATGGCCACCAGCAGGCCATGGCTGTCGGCGTTCTTCGGCGTGCGGAAGAACGGCATGCTGCTGGTGAAGAAACCGTACAGCACCGCCTTGGCGATGGTGTGCGACAGCGCCAGGCCCGCCAGGGCGGCTGCGAAGGCATCCTTGAGGTTCACCCCCACCGCACGGCGGTAGAGGAACACGATCTTGCCGACCTTGAAGAAGAACAGCGCCAGCGGCGGGATGGCGAACATCATCAGCGGCGGGTCGACCCGGTGCGGCACGATGATCATCGCCGCCGACCACAACAGCGCGCCGACGGTGAAGAAAATGTTCATGCCATCGGCGATCCACGGCAGCCACCCGGCCAGGAAGTGATAGCGCTGGCCGCGGGTCAGCTCGCTGTCCTTGCCGCGCAGCAGGGCGCCGGCATGGTGCTTGATGATCTGGATGGCGCCGTAGGCCCAGCGGAAACGCTGCTTCTTGAAGTCGATGAAGGTATCGGGCATCAGGCCCTTGCCATAGCTGTTGTGGGCGTAGGCGGCCGACAGGCCCTTCTCGAACACCCGCAGGCCCAGTTCGGCATCCTCGCAGATGCACCATTCGGCCCAGCCCAGCTCTTCGAGCACCGAGCGCCGGGTCATGGTCATGGTGCCGTGCTGGATGATCGCGTCACGGTCGTTGCGGGTGACCATGCCGATGTGGAAGAAGCCCTTGTACTCGCTGTAGCACAGCTTCTTGAAGGCGCTTTCATGCTGGTCGCGGTAGTCCTGGGGCGACTGCACCACGGCGATCTTCGGGTCGGCGAAGTGCGGCACCATGTGCTTGAGCCAGTTGCGGTCGACGCAGTAGTCCGAGTCGATCACCGCGATCACCTCGGCGTCCTTGGCGGTATGCGGGATCAGGTAGTTGAGCGCGCCGCCCTTGAAGCCGGCCAGGGGCGCGACGTGGAAGAACTTGAAGCGCTCGCCCAGTTTTTCACAGTGGGCCTTGAGCGGCTCCCACACGGCCGGGTCCTTGGTGTTGTTGTCGATCACCAGCACTTCGTAGTCGGGGTAGTCCAGTGCGGCGAGGGCGTCGAGGGTCTGTTTGACCATCTCGGGCGGCTCGTTGTAGCACGGCACATGCACCGACACTTTCGGGCGATAGGCGCTGTCGGCGTGCACCGGCAGGAATTCGCGCCTGCGCTTGTGTGTCCACACGGCTTCGGCCAGTTCATGGGCCTCGGTCAGCAGCACGATGAACACACCCAGCGCACCCAGTGCCAGCAGCACGCCCACGGTCATGCTGAACCAGGTGCTGTACTGCTGGCTGTAGTCGTAGGCGATCCACACCAGCACCGATCCGCACAGGAAGGTAATGAACGTCAGGAAGGTACGGCCGCGCTGGCGCAGCGCCGAGCCGTCGATGAACAGCACCATCAGCGCGATCATGGCCAGCACCACCGAGGCCACGGCCAGAGCGCGCCACTGCGGGATCGCGACGATCGGGCCTTCGAAGTTGAACTTCTGCTGGCGCTCGGCGTTGAACACGCCCCAGTACGCACCCACCGAGCCTTCGTCGCTGGCTTTCCACGGCTGGTCGTAGGCTTCGATGACGAAGTAGTTGTAGCCGCGGCGGTTGAGGGTATTGACCAGGGTGCGCAGGTAGATGGCCTGGTCGGCCTGGGTGGCGTCGGCGCCGCCGCGCATGCGGCCATTGCTCGGCCAGCCGACCTCCGAGAGCAGCAGCGGCTTGCGCGGGAACTGCTTGCGCAGCTCACGGGCGCGGTCGAGGACGAACTGCACCGAGTCCTTCATCGGCACGAACTCCCAGTACGGCAGGATGTGCGCGGCGATCAGGTCGACATGCTTGGCAAGTTCGGGGTGTTCCTTCCAGATGTGCCACTGCTCGCTGGTGGTCACCGGCACTTTCACCGCCTTGCGCACGCGGTCGAGGTAGGCGATCAGTTCCTCGGGGGTGACCTCTTCGCGGAACAGCGCTTCGTTGCCCACCACCACCCGCACCACACTGCGCGAGGTATTGGCAATGCCGATGGCTTTTTCGATCTCGCGCTCGTTGCGCTCCAGGTCCTTGCTGATCCAGATGCCCAGGGTAACCCGCAGCCCCAGTTCCTCGGCCAGCCGCGGCACCTCGGCCTGGGTCCCTTCGACGGTATAGATGCGGATGTTGTCGGTCAGCTTGTTCAGCTGTTCCAGATCCTGGCGAATCTCGTCCTCGGTCGGGTACTGGCCCTTTTGCGGACTTTCACCGAGGCGGAACGGCGAATAGGAAAAGCCGGAGATCTGCTCCGGCCAGGCAGGGGCGGACACCGGGCGGTTGATGAGCGCCCAGAACCCGGTGAACAGCGCGGCGATGGCCAGGACCACCACCAGGTTGAGGCCGAATTTGCGTGATGACATAAGGGGTCGAGGTTCCGAAGCTGAGGGCGGGGCGGTGTCTCCGGTGCGTCGGTCCTACGCTTACCGAAGAAGGCAATCCGTTGGATTTTCAACAGAGGATGAAGTTCTGCGGCCGCCTGTTTGTCGTCCAGATCTTTTTGTCTGATAGGACATTAAAGCAGGCTTGGTAGGACACTTGCCAACGGCAGCCCTTAATCCAGGCGCTTGGCTTATACTGCGCGCCGATTTTCGAGGTATTGGCCTGGGGTACGAACATGAGCACAGAAGATCCACGCTTTGCCGGCGTCGCCCGGCTGTACGGCGATGACGGGCTGCAACGCCTGCGCCAGGCCCATGTGGCCATCGTCGGCATCGGCGGGGTGGGCTCGTGGGCGGCCGAGGCCCTGGCACGCAGCGGCGTGGGTGAGATCAGCCTGTTCGACCTCGACGATGTCTGCGTCAGCAACACCAACCGCCAGGCCCATGCCCTGGACGGCCAGGTGGGGCGGCCCAAGGTCGAGGTGATGGCCGAACGCCTGCGGGCGATCAACCCGGCCTGCACGGTGCATGCGGTGGCCGACTTCGTCACCCGCGAGACCATGGCCGAGTACATCACCGAACAGATGGATTGCGTGATCGACTGCATCGACAGCGTGATGGCCAAGGCCGCACTGATTGCCTGGTGCAAGCGGCGCAAGATCGCCATCATCACCACTGGTGGCGCGGGAGGGCAGATCGACCCGACGCGCATCCAGGTTGGCGACCTGAACAAGACCTTCAACGACCCGCTGGCTTCGCGGGTGCGCTCGACCTTGCGCCGGGACTACAACTTCTCGCGCAATACCAGCCGCAATTACCAGGTGCCCTGCGTGTTCTCCAGCGAACAGCTGCGCTACCCCAAGGGCGACGGTAGTGTGTGCCTGCAGAAGAGCTTCGTCGGTGAGGGCGTACGCTTGGATTGTTCGGGCGGTTTTGGCGCGGTGATGATGGTGACCGCGACGTTCGGCATGGTCGCGGCGAGCAAGGCGGTGGAGAAGCTCGTTGCTGGCGCGCGGCGGCCGGCGGAGCGGGTCAAGGATGAATAGGCGGCGTTTGCTTCTTCGCGGGTAAACCCGCTCCCACAGGTGCGTGCGTGCCGCAAAGCCGGCGCAAAACCTGTGGGAGCGGGTTTACCCGCGAAGAAGGCGCCACCGATTCACCGGTTGGAGGCGAGCTCAGCCATTCGCTGCAACACCGCATGCAGCCCGTTGCTGCGCGATGGCGATAGTTGGCGCTCCAGCCCCAGTTGGCTGAACCAGCCGCCCAGATCCACTTTGGCCAATTCATCACTGGCCAGTCCCTGCACCCTGACCAGCAACAGCGCCAGCAAACCGCGCAATAGCCGCGCATCGCTGCTGGCCTTGAACCGCCACTGGCCGTTTTCTTGCGCGGCCACCAGCCATACCAGGCTCTCGCACCCATGCACCCGGTTGGCCTCGGTTTTCTCACTGTCGTCCAGTGCTTGCAGCCGATCCCCCCACTGCATCAGCAGCCTTGCCCGCTGCTCCCAGCCGCGCGCCTGCTCGAAACTCTCCAGCGCCTGGCTGGCTTCTGGCGACAGGCTCATCGCAGCAGCTCCAGGCCTTGGTCCAGCGCGTCGAAGAAGCGCTGCAGGTCATCGCTGTCGTTGTACAGCCCCAGTGATACGCGGATCGCTCCCTCCAGCCCCATGCCCTTGAGCAACGGCATGGCGCAATGATGCCCGGCCCGCACGGCAATGCCCTGTTCGGTCAGCAGATGGGCGATGTCGGCGTTGTGCACACCTTCGATGATGAAGCTGGCCAGCGCTGCCTGTGGTGAACCCAGCAGGCGAATACCTTCGCGATCCCCCAGGCCCCGCAGCAGTTGCTGGTGCAGACCGGCTTCATGGCGGGCGACGGCCTCGCCATCGAGGCTGGCCAGGTAATCCAGGGTCGCCCCCAGGGCGATCACACTGGCGATGGGCGGCGTACCGGCCTCGAAGCCCAGCGGCGCGGGGCGGAAACTGGCGCTCTGGTACTCGGCCAGTTGCACCATTTCGCCACCGAACTGCCAGTGGCGCAGCAGCGCCAGGGCCTGGTGGCGGCCATACAGCACGCCGACACCGTCGGGGCCGTACAGTTTGTGGCTGGAGAACACGTAGAAGTCGCAGCCCAGTTGCTGCACATCGTGGCGGCCATGCACCACGCCTTGGGCGCCGTCGACCACGGTCAGCGCGCCCTGGGCCTGGGCGTGCGCCAGCAGCGGTGCCAGGGGTTGCCAGGTGCCGAGCACGTTGGACAGTTGGCTGATGGCGAGCAGGCGAGTCCGTGGGCCGATCAACTGCAGGGCCTGGTCCAGATCGACATGGCCGTGTTCATTCACCGGCAACACCACCAGGCGCAGTTGACGACGTTGCGCCAGCTGCTGCCACGGCAGCAGGTTGGCGTGGTGCTCCAGGGCGCTGACGGCAATCTCGTCGCCAGCCTCGAAGCGGTGCTCCAGGCCATAGGCCAGCAGGTTCAGCGCTGAAGTGGCGCCATGGGTGAAGACGATATGCCGTGAGTCGGCGGCATTGAGCCAGGCGCAGGCTTTGTCACGGCTGGCTTCGAAGGCTTGGGTGGCGAGGGCGCCCGGCAGGTGCTGGGCACGGTGCACGTTGGCCGCGCCATGGCCGTAATAGTGACTCAGGGCGTCGAGCAGGGCCTGCGGCTTCTGCGTGGTGGCGGCGCTGTCCAGGTAGGTCTGGTGCTGGCGTTGCAGGGCGGCGATGGCGGGGAAGTCGGCACGCCAGGGGGAGGGCTGGAACATGTTCGCGGGGCCTGGAATGAAAAATCGGGGCGGGCCTTGCGGCCAGCCCCGATCTTATCACTTCGAACTCGCTGGTTCTCAGTTGTGGGCGTGCAGCGCCTCGTTCAGCTCGATGGCCGACTTGTGGGTTTTGCACTCCACTGCGCCGTTGAGCGAATTGCGGCGGAACAGCAGGTCGGTCTGGCCGGCCAGGTCACGGGCCTTGACCACCTTGACCAGCTGGTTGTTCTCGTCCAGCAGGTTCACCTTGGTACCGGCGGTGATGTACAAGCCGGCTTCCACGGTGTTGCGATCACCCAGCGGGATGCCGATACCGGCGTTGGCGCCGATCAGGCAGCCTTCGCCGACCTTGATGACGATGTTGCCGCCACCGGACAGGGTGCCCATGGTCGAGCAGCCGCCGCCCAGGTCCGAGCCCTTGCCGACGAATACGCCAGCGGAGACGCGGCCTTCGATCATGCCTGGGCCTTCGGTGCCGGCGTTAAAGTTGACGAAGCCTTCGTGCATGATGGTGGTGGCTTCGCCGATGTAGGCGCCCAGGCGCACACGGGCGGCATCGGCGATGCGCACGCCGGCCGGCACGACGTAGTCGGTCATCTTCGGGAACTTGTCCACCGAGAACACTTCCAGCAGTTCGCCCTTCAGGCGCGCTTCCAGTTGCAGCTCGGCCAGCTCGGCCAGATCGACCGCGCCCTGGTTGGTCCAGGCCACGTTCGGCAGCAGCGGGAAGATGCCGGCCAGCGAGACACCGTGTGGTTTGACCAGGCGGTGCGACAGCAGGTGCAGCTTGAGGTACGCCTCTGGGGTGGACGCCAGGGCACCGTCTTCGGCCAGCACGGTGGCGACCAGCGGCTTGTGGCTCTCGGCCAGGCGGGTCAGCAAGGCGGCCTGGGCGGCATCGACGCCTTTCAGGGCCTCGGCCAGTTGCGCGGCCTGGGCATTGCTGAAGGCGATGGCCTGGTTGCCACCTTCATAGCCAAGGATCGGCGCGATGGCGGCGACCAGCTCGGCGGATGGGTTGAGCAAAGGCTGCGCGTAGAAGACTTCCAGCCAGGCGCCCTGGCGGTTCTGGGTGCCGACGCCGAAGGCCAGGCTGAACAGGGTATTGGACATGTGATTACCTCGTGCGAAATAGGGTAGGGGCTCAGGCCAGGGCAGCGGCGTACAGGTCGGGCTTGAAGCCGACCAGGGTACGCGCGCCAAGGTCCAGCACCGGGCGTTTGATCATCGACGGCTGGGCCAGCATCAGCTCGACGGCCTTGGCCTGGTCGAGGTCTGCCTTGCTGGCGTCGTCCAGCTTGCGGAAGGTGGTGCCGGCACGGTTGAGGATGACTTCCCAGCCGTGCTCGTCGCACCAGCGATTCAGGCTGTCACGGTCGATGCCTTGGGTTTTGTAATCGTGGAATTCGTAGGCGATGGCCTTGTCTTCGAGCCAGGTACGCGCCTTTTTCATGGTGTCGCAGGCTTTGATGCCGTAGAGAGTGTAAGCCATTGAATGCCTGGGGCTGCCGGGCCTGGCCGGGCGTCCCCGATGCTCCTTGAAGACTGGGTGGGGGCGATTATGCGATATCAAGGGTGCTGGCGCCACGGCTGCGGGCCAGAAGGCACGGCTTGAGGTGTGTCATTCGCGTATGGGTAGCATTGTGTTACATATTCTTGGCCTGGCTGCGACTATCGTGGAGCGGTCCAGCATAGCCGGTCGCCGCTAACATATTGTTTCAAATGCGATGTTTCGCCCCCGCTGTCGTTGTTTCGATTACACAGGAAGCTTGCCGATGCAGTCAGCCTATACCGTCCTAATCCTGCTGATGCTGGTGAGCCTGTCGAAACTGGTGGGGCGCGTGGTGCCGCTGCCGTTGCCGTTGGTGCAGATCGGCGCAGGTGCCTTGCTGGCCTGGCCCACCCTGGGCCTGCACGTGGCGCTGGACCCGGAACTGTTCCTGTTCCTGTTCTTGCCGCCGCTGCTGTTCGCCGATGGCTGGCGCATGCCCAAGCGCGAACTGTGGCGCATCCGCGGGCCGGTGGTGGCGCTGGCGGTGGGGCTGGTGTTGTTCACCGTGGTCGGTGCCGGTTACTTCATCCACTGGTTGCTGCCGAGTATCCCGTTGGCCGTTGCCTTCGCCCTGGCGGCGGTGTTGTCGCCCACCGATGCCGTGGCCGTCTCGGCCATCGCCCAGGACCGCTTGCCGACGCCGCTGATGCACATGCTCCAGGGCGAGGCGCTGATGAACGACGCCTCGGGTCTGGTGACTTTCAAGTTTGCCCTGGTCGCGGCCATCACCGGGGTGTTCTCCCTGACCGAAGCCAGCCTTACCTTCGTCCTTGTCGCCCTTGGCGGCCTGGCGGTGGGGGTGGTTCTGAGCTGGCTGGTGGGGCGTCTGCGCATGTGGATGATCACCCGCGGCTGGGACGACCCGGCCACCCACGTGGTGTTCATGTTGCTGTTGCCGTTCGCCGCCTATGTGCTGGCCGAGCGCCTTGGGGTGTCGGGCATTCTTTCGGCGGTGGCCGCCGGCATGATGCAGAGCTGGCTCGACCTGCTGCCACGCCAGACCAGCACGCGCCTGCTCAACCGCAGTGTCTGGTCGTTGCTCGAATTCGCCTTCAATGGCCTGATCTTCCTGCTGCTGGGCCTGCAATTGCCGGACATCATCAAGGCGGTGGTCAGCCACGAGCCGACCGTCTGGCCGGCGTTGGCCTGGCGCTGTCTGGATGTGCTGGCGATTTTCGCCGCGCTTGTGTTGCTGCGCTTCGTCTGGGTGCAGAGCATCTGGCGTGCCATCGGCGTGGTGCGGCGCTGGCGCGGCAAGCCGGCGCTGGTGCTGATGCCGACCGCGCGGTCGTGCTGGCTGTTGACCTTGGGTGGGGTACGCGGGGCGGTGACCCTGGCCGGCGTGATGTCGATTCCTTTGCTGATCGGCGCCGGCCAGGCCTTCCCTGAGCGTGACCTGCTGATCTTCATTGCCGCCGGGGTGATCCTGCTGTCGCTGGTCAGTGCCGTGATTGCCTTGCCCATCCTGCTGCGCGGCGTTACTCGGAGCCCGGATGAGCGGCTGCATCAAGAGGTGCAGGAAGCCTGGAGACGCACCGCCGAGGCGGCGATCCATGCCCTGGAGGCCGAAGAAGTGATCGACGCCAGCGCCCCCCAGGATGCGACGCAGGCGACCCTGGCCACCGAACTCAAGGCACGGCTGATGGCCGAATATCGGGATGAACTCGACAGTTACAACGACAGCGCCGAGGCCCGTGCCCTGGCCGAGCAGATGGATCTGCTGGAGCGTCGTTTACGGTTGCGTGCGCTGCGGGCGCAGCGGCTGGAGTTGTACAACCTGCATCGCCAGCACCTGGTGGGGGATGAAGTGGTGCGCCAGGTGCTCGGCGAGCTTGATCTGAGCGAGGCCAATCTTGGCCAGGTCAGGTAACGCAATGCTTTGCGTGACGCTTCTGGCGCGGATCGAAGCGCAGGCGAACCGGGCCAATGCCGGGTGCGCCAGGCGCCTCGGGTAGCCTGCCTGGCAGGCGGGCAACCTGGGCGTCAGTCAGGTGCAATACGCTCATGTGCGGCGGCAGCCGTTCTGACCTGGCGCTGGGTAGAGCAGGCGCATGAAGCGTTTGTCTTTCTGGCTGAGCTTGGTGTTCTGCCCAACTTCCCAATTGCCCCAGGTATGCGCCTGCCGGATGGGGTAGTGCATGATCGACTCTACGTCGTAGGGCAGCAGCGGTTGTACGTCGTCTTCGGCAAGGGGCAGGAACTGAGTGGTGAGCTCGGTCTCGATGGCGGTCAGCAACTCTTGCGGATCTTTCTGCTCCTGGCTCAGGGCTTGTGCCAACCCTTTGCTCAAGGCATCGAGGTTCCATGGAATATGGGCATGAGGATGTTGATGCTCGTGCTCCATGCCCAGTGCATGACCAAATTCATGCAGCACGATCTGGTCGAACTGGGGGGCGGACAGGCTTACCCCTAACGCCATGCTGGCGCCCGTGACCCATTGGGAGTCGCGTCCCAGCAAGCTGTAGTTGACGTTTTCGGCCACGTCGGTACGGATGCGGATTTCGGCGCGATCATCGTTGTCGTCGACGAGTTCGAACTGCAGGTATGCATGTTCGAGCCATTGGCTGGCCGTCTGGAAAACCCCCCGTTTCAGCCACGGATCAGGGGTGCCCGTGAAGGATATCCTGAGCGTTTGCCTAGGTTGCCAGAAGGTCGAGTGGGCGCCCAGAGAGCGTTTTTTGCGGAGGCCGGAGGTTGCAGGCCCTGCGTGCAGTTTCTCGCGCAGGCGGTAGAGCGTGTTGGCCAGAAGTACATCGGTCATCGGTAAGCGCCTTTTCGATTGAATGGAGGCGCACTATCCGGTTTGGCGGTCGGGCAAGAGCGGTACATATCGTTGGGGGATATCTGGCCGGGCGCGCCTTGCCCAGCGGTGGGTATTTCAGATTGGACAAGCCAGCCGGGCAGCCCGGGGCGTGGCACCTCGTCGAGCGGCGCAGGTGCCACGATGGCGCAATGCCCAAAGCCGTATCAGTGCGGGTAGGCCATGCGCATGAAGGCTTTGTCCTTCTCGCTGACCTGTGAATTGATGTTCACCTGCCAGTCGCCCTGGGAGCGTTTCTGGCGGTGGTGATGGGCAGGGCCGTGGGCCCTGCAGTTGATGAGTTCGATCATGCTCTGGACTCCTGGTTGAAGGAGGCCAGAGCATTGGTCAAGGCCGTTCAGGCCATGCAGCAGTTATGTCTTGGGTGGAGGGCAGGCCATCCCGGTGTTCAGCGCTTGCTCAGGAACGCGCGGATCCGCTCGGCCGCCTCGATGCATTCGGTCAGCGGCGCGACCAGCGCCATGCGCACACGCCCGGCACCTGGGTTGACGCCATCCACTTCACGGGACAGGTACGAGCCCGGTACCACGGTCACGTGCTCGGCTTCGAACAGGTCGCGGGTGAAGGCGGCATCGTCGTTACCCGGTACCTTGGCCCACAGGTAGAAGCTGCCGTCGGGGCGCTGAACGTCCATCACCGGCTGCAGGATGTCGAGCACGGCATCGTACTTGGCGCGGTACTGGTCGCGGTTCTCGCGCACATGGGCCTCGTCCTGCCAGGCGGCGACGCTGGCCAGTTGGGTCTGCACCGGCATGGCGCAGCCGTGGTAGGTGCGGTACAGCAAGAACGGCTTGATGATGCTGGCATCGCCGGCGACGAAGCCCGAGCGCAGGCCTGGCAGGTTGGAGCGCTTGGACAGGCTGTGGAACACCACGCAGCGTTTGAAGTTACTGCGGCCAAGCTCGGCGCATGCGCTCAGCAGGCCGGGTGGCGGTGCGTCTTCGTCGAAGTACAGCTCGCTGTAGCACTCGTCGGCAGCGATCACGAAATCGTGCTCGTCGGCCAGGGCGATCAGCTTCTTCAGGGTGTCCATCGGCACCAGCGCACCGGTGGGGTTGCCCGGCGAGCACAGGAACAGGATCTGGCAGCGCTTCCACACATCGGCCGGCACGGCGTCGAAGTCGGGGTTGAAGCCATTGTCTTCCAGGCACGGCAGGTAATGTGGGGTGGCGCCGGCCAGCAGCGCCGCGCCTTCGTAGATCTGGTAGAACGGGTTGGGGCTGACCACCAGGCCGTCATCGGCACGGTTGACCACGGCCTGGGTGAAGGCGAACAGTGCCTCGCGGGTGCCGTTGACCGGCAGGATATGGCGGTCGGCATCGAGCCAGCCGGCCGGTACGCCGAAACGCCGCTCACACCACTGGCCAATGGCCTGGCGCAGGGCGGGCAGGCCGATGGTGCTTGGGTACACCGCCAGCTTGTCGAGGTTGTCGGCCATGGCTTGGGCGACGAATGCCGGCGATGCATGCTTCGGCTCACCGATCGACAGGGCGATGGCGCGTTTGTCCGCTGCCGGTTGTACGGTGCCCAGCAGGGCGCGCAGTTTCTCGAACGGGTAGGGCTGAAGCTGGGTCAAGGCATGGTTCATCGGCGCAAGGTCTCGTAATCGTCAAAAGGTCATGCGGGTAGGGCTGGCGTCGCTGGCCTGGCCGGCCTGCAGCTGCTGGACGATGGCTTCCTGCAGGCGGCTGCACAGCTGCGGGTCGGACAGCGGCTGGTTGTCGGCATCGGTGATGAAGAACACGTCTTCCACGCGTTCGCCCAGGGTGGCGATCTTGGCGTTCTGCAGCGACAGGTCGAACTCCAGGAAGATCCGCCCGATCCGTGCCAGCAGGCCGGGGCGGTCAGGGGCGGTGATCTCGAGGATGGTCACCGGGCGCTGGGCGTCGTTGAGGATGGTCACCTGGGGTGGAAAGTCGAAATGCTTGAGCTGGCGCGGCACCCGGCGCTGGATGATGGTCGGGTAGTCTTCAGGGTTGCGCAGGGCTTCGGTCAGGCCGTCGCGGATCTGTTTGACCCGCTGCGGGTTGTCGCCGATCGAGCCGCCGTCGTTGTCGAGCACGATGTAGGTGTCGAGGGTGAACTGGCTGCTCGAGGTGATGATGCGCGCGTCGTGGATGTTCAGGTTGAGCTGCGACATCGCGGCTACGGTCACGGCGAAGAAGTCGTGCTGGTCGGGGGCGTAGATGAAGATCTGCGTGCCGCCCTCGAACTCGCGCTGGGTGGTCTCCTTGATCAGCACCAGCGGGCCGCCATCGGCCGGCTGCTGAAGGATCGCGTCGGAATGCCAGGCCACGTCGGCGGCATTGTGCTTGAGGAAATAATCGTCGCCCAGCTGCGACCAGAGCTGCTCCACGTCGTCCGGATCGGTGCCTTCGCGCACCAGGATGTCCAGTGCTGCGGTTTGTGTCTGACGAATCTGCTCTTCGCGGTCCAGCGGGTTTTCCAGGCCGCGGCGCAGCGCGCGCTTGGTCTCGGTGTAGAGCTGGCGCAGCAGGCTGGCGCGCCAGGAGTTCCACAGGCTGGGGTTGGTGGCATTGATGTCGGCCACGGTCAGCACGTAGAGGTAGTCCAGGCGTGTCTCGTCGCCGACATGCAGGGCGAAATCGTTGATCACCTGTGGGTCTGAGAGGTCCTTGCGCTGGGCGGTGGTGGACATCACCAGGTGGTTCAGCACCAGCCAGACGATCAGGCGGCTGTCCCAGGCGGGTAGCTGGTGGCGTTCGCAGAACGCTTGCGCGTCGACGGCGCCCAGCTCGGAGTGGTCGCCCTGGCGGCCTTTGCCGATGTCATGGTAAAGCCCGGCCAGGTAGATCAGCTCGGGCTTGGGCAGGCGGCCCATGAGCTTGCTGGCCAGCGGGAATTTTTCCGACACCGGGGTGTACTGCAGTTTGCGCAGGTGCTTGATCAGGTTGAGGGTGTGCGCATCGACCGTATAGATGTGGAACAGGTCGTGCTGCATCTGTCCGACGATCAGGCCGAATTCCGGCAGGTAGCGGCCAAGAATGCCGTAACGGTTCATCCGGCGCAGGTTGCGGTGGATGCCGATCTCGCACTTGAACAGCTCGATGAACAGGCTGGTGTTGCGAATGTCGTGGCGGAACTTGTCGTCGATCAGGTGGCGGTGTTCGCGCAGCAGTCGCACGGTATCGGCGCGTACCCCCTTGATTTCGGGGTGCTGGGCCATCAGCACGAAGATCTCGAGCATGGCGAAGGGTGTACGGCGGAACACGTTGGGGCTTACAGCTTCTATATAGCCGTCGTGCAGGCGGAAGCGGGCATTGAGCGGTGTGGTGCTGCCACTGTCGTCATCGGCGAGGATCACTTCCTCGAAGTGCTGGATGATCAGGTCGCACAACTGGCTGATGCTCATCACCACCCGGTAGTACTGCTGCATGAACTGCTCGATGGCGCGCTTGGGGTTTTCGTCGCTGTAGCCCAACAACGTGGCGATGCTGCGCTGGTGGTCGAACAGCAGGCGATCTTCGGCGCGCCCGGCGAGCATGTGCAGGGCGTAGCGCACGCGCCAGAGGAAGGCCTGCGACGAGGCCAGCAATTCGTTCTCGCTCTCCAGCAGGAAGCCTTCGCCGGCCAGCGCGTGCAGGTTCAGGGTGCCGTACTGGCGGCGAGCCACCCACAGTACGGTCTGGATGTCGCGCAGCCCGCCTGGCCCACCTTTGACATTGGGCTCGAGGTTGTACTCGGTGTCGTTGTACTTGTGGTGGCGCGCCTTGAGTTCGGCGCGCTTGGCCAGGAAGAACTCCTTGCTCGGCCACATGTGCGCGGTGCTGGTGACTTCCAGCATGCGCTGGCGCAGCGACTCGGGGCCGGCAATGGTACGGCTTTCCATCAGGTTGGTGATGACCGTGAGGTCGGCCCGGGCCTGCTCGGCGCACTCGTCCACGGTGCGCACGCTCTGGCCGACCTCCAGGCCGATGTCCCACAGCAGGGTGAGGAAGCGTTCGATGGCGTCGCGGTACTGCTCATGCTCGGCGGCGTCGAGCAGGATCAGCAGGTCGATGTCCGACCAGGGGTGCAACTCGCCACGGCCGTAGCCGCCGACCGCCACCAGGGCGATGCCGTCCGATTGGCCCCAGGTGAACTGGTGCCAGGCTTGTTGCAGGATGTTGTCGACGAACCAGGCGCGGTCCTCGATCAGCCGGCGAATCTCGCGGCCTTCACGGAAACGCTTGTCGAGCACCTCGCCGGCCATGCGAATGGCTTTCTTGAAAGCGGCGATGGGGCTTGCCTTGAGGGCCAGTTCCGCCTGGAACTGGCCACGGTCGAACAGCTCGGGATCCACCTGGGGCATCGAGTCGCGTTCCTGTGTATGAATATCAGGCCGAGGTGCGCGGCAGGGTGTCGTCCTTGCGCAGGGTGAACACCTCGTAGCCGGTGGCGGTCACCACCAGGGTGTGTTCCCACTGGGCGGAGAGCTTGCGGTCCTTGGTGATGGCGGTCCAGCCGTCGCCCAGTACCTTGGTGTCGGCCTTGCCCTGGTTGATCATCGGCTCGATGGTGAAGGTCATGCCTTCCTTGAGTTCCATGCCGGTGCCAGCGCGCCCGTAGTGCAGGATCTGCGGCTCTTCGTGGAACACCTTGCCGATGCCGTGACCGCAGAACTCACGGACCACCGAGAAACCGTTCTTCTCGGCGTGTTTCTGGATCACTTCGCCGATATCGCCCAGGCGGCAGCCCGGCTTGACCAGCTCGATGGCCTTGTACAGGCACTCCTGAGTGACCTGCGACAGGCGCTCGGCCCAGGGGGCGACGGTGCCGACGTGGAACATGCGGCTGGTGTCGCCGTGGTAGCCGTCCTTGATCACGGTGACATCGATGTTGATGGTGTCACCGTCCTTGAGCGGCTTCTCGTTGGGGATGCCGTGGCACACCACATGGTTGATCGAGGTGCAGATCGACTTGGGGAAACCTTTGTAGTTGAGCGGCGCCGGGATCGCCTGCTGGACGTTGACGATGTAGTCATGGCACAGGCGGTCGAGCTCTTCGGTGGTGACACCGGGCTTGACGTGTGCTTCGATCATTTCCAGCACTTCGGCGGCCAGGCGGCCGGCAATGCGCATCTTCTCGATGTCTTCTGCAGTCTTGATGGTAACGGTCATGAACAGGCTCTCTACGGCACCGGGTGCGGCGCAAACAAACGGGAAAGGCCGGATTCTAACAGAGCGCGGTGGCGATCTGTCGGGATAAACCGGTAATTCCGGCGGTCTATTGAAGGCATTCTGGCCCCAAAGCGGGGCCGCTGCAAAAGCCGCTGACGGACGAAGCATCATGCGGGTTCCGTTCGTTCGTACTCTGTGGTATAAAATGCGCCGCTTTCGGGGGATGACCTCCGTAAGCTCAAACCCACACACGTGTCGACACGATGACCTGGGTGCCCCGAGTCCACGGATTCGCGGGTTGGTCATTGGGATGCGTGGAGGCCCAACCCGACTTATCAAGGAACTATCATGTCCCAAGTCAACATGCGCGATATGCTGAAGGCCGGTGTGCACTTCGGCCACCAGACCCGTTACTGGAACCCGAAAATGGGCAAGTACATTTTCGGCGCGCGCAACAAGATCCACATCATCAACCTGGAAAAAACCCTGCCGATGTTCAACGACGCTCTGTCGTTCGTCGAGCGCCTGGCCCAGGGCAAGAACAAGATCATGTTCGTCGGCACCAAGCGTTCCGCCGGCAAGATCGTCGCCGAGCAAGCTGCTCGTTGCGGTTCGCCATACGTTGACCACCGCTGGTTGGGCGGCATGCTGACCAACTACAAGACCATCCGTGCTTCGATCAAGCGTCTGCGCGACCTGGAAGTCCAGGCCGAAGATGGCACCTTCGCCAAGCTGACCAAGAAAGAAGCCCTGATGCGTTCGCGCGATCTGGAAAAACTGGACCGCAGCCTGGGTGGTATCAAGGACATGGGCGGTCTGCCTGACGCACTGTTCGTTATCGACGTTGATCACGAGCGCATCGCGATCACCGAAGCCAACAAGCTGGGCATCCCGGTTATCGGCGTTGTCGATACCAACAGCAGCCCAGAAGGCGTTGACTACGTCATTCCAGGTAACGACGACGCCATCCGCGCCATCGAGCTGTACATGACTTCGATGGCTGACGCCGTCATCCGCGGCCGCAACAACGTTGCTGGCGGCACCGAAGTCTACGTTGAAGAAGCGGCTGCACCTGCTGCTGAGTAATTGACGCTTAGCGTCTACTTGGCACGCAAAAAGGGGGCTAGGCCCCCTTTTTGCCACCTTGAAATCCTGCTGTCAGCAACGGCCCCGCATCATGGGCGCGCTGATGCATAAAGGCAGCGGATTTGCAGAATTTAACGCCCGTGAAGAGCGGGTGGAATGGTTGAAAAACTTTCCAAGAGGATTTTGAAATGGCAGCAATTACTGCAGCGCTGGTCAAAGAACTGCGCGAGCGTACCGGCGAAGGCATGATGGATTGCAAGAAGGCCCTGGAAAAGGCCGGCGGCGACATCGAAAAAGCCATCGACGACATGCGTGCTTCGGGCGCCATCAAGGCCGCCAAGAAAGCCGGCAACGTTGCCGCTGAAGGCGCTATCGCGGTCAAGACCGACGGTAAAGCCGCCGTTCTGCTGGAAGTGAACTCGCAGACCGACTTCCTGGCCCTGCAAGACGACTTCAAGAACTTCGTCGCTGAAAGCGTTGAAGAAGCCTTCGCTCAGAAGCTGACCGAAGCTGCTCCGCTGATCGCTTCCCGCGAAGCCGCTCGTGAAGCCCTGGTTGCCAAGTGCGGCGAGAACGTCAACATCCGTCGCCTGGTGCGCGTTGAGGGTGACGTTGTCGGTGCCTACCTGCACGGCAACAAGATCGGTGCTGTCGTTGTCCTGAAAGGCGGCGACGTCGAGCTGGCCAAGAACATCGCCATGCACGTTGCAGCTTCGAACCCAGAGTTCCTGGATGCGTCGGAAATTTCCGCCGAGGCCGTCGAGCGCGAGAAGAACGTCTTCCTGCAGCTGAACGCCGACAAGATCGCTGGCAAGCCAGAAAACATCGTTGAAAACATGGTCAACGGCCGCATTTCCAAGTTCAAAGCCGAAGCGTCGCTGAAAGAGCAGGCCTTCGTCATGAACCCGGAAGTCAAAGTCGGCGAGCTGGCCAAGAAAGCCGGTGCTGAAATCGTTTCCTTCACCTACTTCAAAGTAGGCGAAGGCATCGAGAAGCCAGTCGACAACTTCGCTGAAGAAGTTGCCGCTCAGCTGGCTGCTGCCAAGCAGTAAGACAGACTCGTCTGTCGCCCCAAAGAGGCTGCCCGCTCACGCGCGCAGCCTCTTTGTCAAAGCGGCAGCGGTTTACCCAACCGCTGCTCGCTGACGCAGAAGCTGCGTCACGCTGGAGTTACGCGCAGGCTGAAACAGCCCGCCAGAATTTTACAAACGCCGCAGGAGAGATTCGCAATGGCTCAGCAGGGCAGTGGTTATCAGGCTCGCTATAAACGCATTCTACTCAAACTGAGCGGCGAGGCCCTGATGGGCTCGGAAGAGTTCGGGATCGACCCCAAGGTCCTGGATCGCATGGCGCTGGAAGTCGGCCAGCTGGTCGGTATCGGTGTTCAGGTCGGTCTGGTGATCGGTGGTGGCAACCTGTTCCGTGGTGCGGCGCTCAGCGCAGCCGGCATGGACCGTGTCACCGGCGACCACATGGGCATGCTGGCAACCGTGATGAACGCCCTGGCCATGCGCGACGCGCTGGAGCGTGCGAACATCACCGCCATCGTCATGTCTGCCATCTCCATGGTCGGTGTGACCGATCACTATGATCGCCGCAAGGCCATGCGCCACCTGAACGCGAAAGAAGTCGTGATCTTCGCTGCCGGTACCGGCAACCCGTTCTTTACCACCGACTCTGCCGCTTGTCTGCGCGCCATCGAAATCGATGCCGACGTAGTATTGAAAGCAACCAAGGTCGATGGTGTATACACTGCAGATCCATTCAAAGACCCGCATGCCGAGAAGTTCGATCATCTGACCTACGATGAAGTGCTGGATCGCAAGCTGGGGGTAATGGACCTGACGGCAATCTGTCTGTGCCGCGACCACAAGATGCCGCTGCGTGTCTTCAACATGAATAAGCCTGGCGCCCTGCTGAACATCGTGCACGGCGGCGCTGAAGGAACCCTGATCGAGGAAGTTCAGAAATGATCAACGACATCAAGAAAGACGCCCAGGACCGCATGGGCAAGTCCATCGAGGCGCTGGCTCGCCACCTGGCTGCCATCCGCACCGGCCGTGCCCACCCAAGCATCCTGGACAGCGTCAAGGTTCCTGCCTGGGGTAGCGACATGCCGCTGAACCAGGTGGCCGCCATTACCGTCGAAGATGCCCGCACCCTGAAGATCGTCGCCCACGACAAGAACCTCAGCGCAGCCATCGAGAAGGCCATCCTGACCTCCGACCTGGGCCTGAACCCGTCCAGCGCCGGTACCACCATCCGTGTACCGATGCCGGCCCTGACCGAGGAAACCCGCAAGGGTTACACCAAGCAGGCCAGCGGCGTTGCCGAAGATGCCAAGGTTGCCGTGCGCAACGTGCGTCGCGATGCCCTTGCCGACTTGAAGAAGCTGACCAAGGACAAGGAAATCAGCGAAGACGAAGAGCGTCGCGCCGCTGAAGAAATCCAGAAGCTGACCGACAAGTTCGTCGCCGAAGTCGACGCCGCGTACAAAGCCAAGGAAAAGGACCTGTTGGCCGTCTAAGGCCGAGGTTTTTTAATGGAAAAGACCAAGCTGGCGGCACCGTCTTCGGTGCCGCGTCACGTCGCGATCATCATGGATGGCAACAATCGCTGGGCGAAGAAGCGCCTGTTGCCCGGCGTTGCCGGGCACAAGGCGGGTGTCGATGCCGTGCGTGCGGTCATCGAAGTCTGCGCCGAGTCCGGGGTTGAAGTACTGACTCTGTTCGCCTTCTCCAGCGAGAACTGGCAGCGCCCGGCCGAAGAGGTCGGGGCGTTGATGGAGTTGTTCTTCTCTGCGTTGCGCCGCGAGGCCAAGCGGCTGAATGACAACAACATCAGCCTGCGCATCATTGGTGACCGTTCGCGCTTCCACCCTGAGCTGCAAGCAGCGATGCGCGAGGCCGAGGCCGCCACTGTCGGCAGCAATCGGTTCATCCTGCAGATTGCCGCCAACTACGGTGGTCAGTGGGATATCGCCCAGGCGGCCCAACGCCTGGCGCGGGAAGTCCAGGCCGGTCATCTGCGCCCGGACGACATCACTCCCGAGCTGCTGCAGACGTGCCTGGCCACTGGTGACCTGCCGCTGCCCGACCTGTGCATCCGCACCGGCGGCGAGCGTCGTATCAGCAACTTCCTGCTGTGGCAGCTGGCCTATGCCGAGCTGTACTTCTCCGACCTGTTCTGGCCGGACTTCAAACACGAGGCCATGCGTAACGCACTGGCCGATTTCGCTTCGCGCCAGCGCCGCTTCGGTAAGACCAGCGAGCAGGTCGAAGCCGGAGCCCGTGCTTAATGCTTAAACAACGCATCATTACTGCGCTGATCCTGTTGCCGGTCGCGCTGGGTGGTTTCTTCCTGCTCAACGGTGGGGATTTCGCCTTGTTCATCGGCTTCGTGGTCACGCTGGGTGCCTGGGAGTGGGCGCGGTTGGCCGGGCTGGTGGCCCAGCCGCTGCGCATTGCCTATGCCGCGGTGGTCGCTGGCGCGCTGATGCTGCTCTATCTCATGCCCGACCTTGCGCCCTGGGTGCTGGGTGCCTCGGTGATCTGGTGGGCGCTGGCCACCTGGCTGGTGCTGACCTACCCGCGCAGCAACGAGTTGTGGACCAGTGCCGCCTGTCGTTTGCTGATCGGCCTGCTGATCCTGTTGCCGGCCTGGCAGGGGTTGGTGCTGCTCAAGCACTGGCCGCAGGGAAATTGGCTGATCCTGGCGGTCATGGTGCTGGTGTGGGCCGCCGATATCGGCGCCTACTTCTCGGGGCGTGCCTTCGGCAAGCGCAAGCTGGCGCCGCAAGTCAGCCCGGGCAAGAGCTGGGAAGGTGTCTACGGTGGGCTGGCAGTCAGCCTGCTGATCAGCCTGGGCGTCGCCCTGTACCGCGACTGGAGTGTTGGCCAGTTGCTGCTGGGCTTGCTGGGCGCAGTGGTGGTGGTCATGTCCTCGGTGGTCGGTGACCTGACCGAGAGCATGTTCAAGCGCCGCGAAGGGATCAAGGACAGCAGCAACCTGCTGCCCGGCCACGGTGGCGTGCTCGACCGTATCGACAGCCTGACCGCTGCCATTCCGATGTTCGCCGTGCTGCTGTGGGCCGCCGAGTGGGGTGTGCTGTGAGTACTGTGCAGCGCGTCACGGTACTGGGCGCCACCGGCTCCATCGGCCTGAGCACCCTGGATGTCATTGCCCGACACCCCGAGCGCTACCAGGTATTCGCGCTGACCGGCTACTCCCGGGTCGACGAGTTGCTGGCGCTGTGCGAGCGCCATCGTCCGGCGTTCGCCGTGGTGCCGAGCGCCGAAGCAGCCATCCGTCTGCGTGAGGGCCTGGCTGCTGCTGGCTGCGCCACCGAGGTGCTCGAGGGTGAGGCAGGGTTGTGCCAGGTCGCGTCCGCGCCGGAAGTGGATGCGGTGATGGCGGCCATCGTTGGCGCCGCAGGCTTGCGTCCAACCCTGGCGGCGGTCGAGGCGGGCAAGAAGGTGCTGCTGGCCAACAAGGAAGCGCTGGTGATGTCCGGCGCGCTGTTCATGGACGCCGTGCGTCGCAGTGGCGCCGTGCTGTTGCCGATCGACAGCGAGCACAATGCGATTTTCCAGTGCATGCCTGGCGACTACGCTCGCGGCCTGAGTGCGGTGGGGGTGCGGCGCATCCTGCTCACCGCCTCGGGCGGCCCGTTCCGCGAAATGCCTGCGGCGGCGCTGGTCGATGTCACGCCTGAACAAGCCTGTGCCCATCCCAACTGGTCCATGGGGCGCAAGATATCGGTCGACTCGGCCAGCATGATGAACAAGGGCCTGGAGCTGATCGAGGCCTGCTGGCTGTTCGATACAGCGCCTGCGACCGTGGAAGTGGTGGTGCACCCGCAAAGCGTGATCCACTCGCTGGTCGACTATGTCGATGGCTCGGTGCTCGCCCAGCTGGGCAACCCGGACATGCGTACTCCGATCGCCAACGCCCTGGCCTGGCCGGAGCGTATCGACTCGGGGGTTGCGCCACTGGACCTGTTCGCCATCGCCCGTCTGGATTTCCAGGCCCCCGACGAACAGCGCTTCCCTTGCCTGCGTCTGGCGCGTCAGGCTGCCGAGGCGGGCAATAGTGCGCCAGCGGTACTCAACGCCGCCAACGAAGTGGCGGTGGACGCGTTCCTGGCGCGGCGTATCCGCTTCCCGGAGATCGCGGGTATGATCGAGCAGGTGCTCGAACAGGAGCCTGTGGTGCCAGTTGCCACGCTCGATGCGGTGTTCGCCGCCGACCAGCGTGCGCGGGAGCTGTCCCGTGAGTGGCTGAGGCGCCACGGCCGCTGAGTGGCAGCACCGAACGTCTTGCGGAGATAGCACATGACTGCGCTGTACATGATTGTTGGCACTCTGGTGGCATTGGGTGTGCTGGTCACTTTTCACGAATTCGGTCACTTCTGGGTGGCGCGGCGCTGTGGCGTCAAGGTGCTGCGCTTCTCGGTAGGCTTCGGCACGCCGCTGTTGCGTTGGCATGATCGGCAGGGTACCGAGTTCGTGGTGGCAGCCATTCCCCTGGGTGGCTACGTCAAAATGCTCGATGAGCGCGAGGGCGAGGTCCCGCCAGCGCTGATCGAGCAGTCGTTCAACCGCAAGTCGGTACGCCAGCGCATCGCCATCGTTGCCGCCGGCCCCATCGCCAACTTCCTGCTCGCCATCCTGTTCTTCTGGGTCATCGCCATGCTCGGCACCCAGCAGGTGCGCCCGGTCATCGGTGCTGTCGAGTCGGGCAGCCTGGCGGCTGTCGCCGGTTTGAGCGCGGGTCAGGAAATTGTCTCGGTTGACGGTGAACCGACCAATGGCTGGTCGGCGGTCAATCTGCAACTGGTTCGTCGCCTCGGCGAGAGCGGCACCCTGCGCGTGGGCGTGCTCGATGAGGGCGCAACGGCCCCGCAGCAGCGCGATATCCAGCTGAACCATTGGCTCAAGGGCGTCGATGAGCCCGACCCGATCCAGTCGCTGGGCCTGCGCCCGTGGCGCCCGGCAGTGACGCCGGTGCTGGCCGAGATCGATCCCAAGGGCCCTGCCGCAGCGGCGGGGCTCAAGACCGGCGACAAGCTGTTGGCCCTTGATGGTGTGGCATTGGCTGACTGGCAGCAGGTGGTCGATGCCGTTCGCGCCCGCCCTGAACAAAAGGTCAATCTGCGCATCGAACGTGACGGCGCGCAGCTGGAGCTGCCGGTAACTCTGGCGCGCAAGGGCGAAGGCCAGGCAGCCGGTGGTTATCTGGGTGCCGGTGTGAAAGGCGCGCAATGGCCGCCGCAGATGCTCCGCGAAGTCAGCTACGGACCGCTTGAGGCCGTGGGCGAGGGCCTTTCGCGGACCTGGAGCATGAGTGTCCTGACCCTTGAATCGTTGAAGAAAATGCTGTTCGGGGAGCTCTCGGTAAAAAACTTGAGCGGACCGATAACCATTGCTAAAGTGGCGGGCGCTTCAGCCCAGTCGGGCGTTGGGGATTTCCTGAATTTCCTGGCCTACCTGAGCATAAGCCTGGGGGTTCTGAATTTGCTGCCTATTCCAGTACTGGATGGGGGGCATTTGCTGTTCTACCTGATCGAGTGGGCGCGCGGTCGTCCGCTCTCGGATCGGGTGCAGGGTTGGGGGGTCCAGATCGGTATCAGTTTGGTCATAGGGGTGATGTTGCTCGCCCTGATCAACGATCTGGGTCGACTATAAAAGCTTCGCTCAATCGCGAAACCTGCTGCCTCTTTGCGGCGGGTTGTTTATTGCCAGTTGGAATAAAAGGACTTCATGAAACGTCTGCTGCTAACTGCGGTCCTCTCCGCACTGATGATCGCTGAAGTTCACGCCGAGTCCTTCACCATCTCCGATATTCGTGTCAACGGCCTGCAGCGGGTTTCCGCCGGCAGCGTGTTCGGCGCCTTGCCGCTGAACGTCGGCGATCAGGTCGATGACCGCCGTCTGGTCGACTCCACCCGCTCGCTGTTCAAGACCGGTTTCTTCCAGGACATCCAGCTGAATCGCGACGGCAATGTCCTGATCATCAACGTGGTCGAGCGCCCGTCGGTCGCCAGCATCGAGATCGAAGGCAACAAGGCGATCAGCACCGAAGACCTGATGAAGGGCCTGAAACAGTCGGGCCTGGCCGAAGGCGAGATCTTCCAGCGCGCGACGCTCGAAGGCGTGCGTAACGAGCTGCAGCGCCAGTACGTGGCCCAGGGCCGCTATTCGGCCGAAGTCGACGCCGAAGTCGTGCCGCAGCCGCGCAACCGGGTCGGCCTGAAGATCAAGATCAACGAAGGCACCGTCGCTGCGATCCAGCACATCAACGTGGTCGGCAACACGGTGTTCGACGACGAAACCCTGGGCCAGCTGTTCGAGCTGAAAACCACCAACTGGCTGTCGTTCTTCAAGAACGACGACAAGTACGCCCGCGAGAAGCTGTCCGGTGACCTCGAGCGCCTGCGCTCCTACTACCTGGACCGCGGCTACATCAACATGGACATCGCGTCCACCCAGGTGTCCATCACCCCGGACAAGAAGCACGTCTACATTACCGTCAACATCAATGAAGGCGAGAAGTACACCGTCCGTGACGTGAAGCTCTCCGGCGACCTCAAGGTGCCGGAAGACCAGGTCAAGTCGCTGCTGCTGGTACAGCCCGGCCAGGTGTTCTCGCGCAAGGTGATGACCACCACTTCCGACCTCATTACCCGCCGCCTGGGTAACGAGGGCTACACCTTCGCCAACGTCAACGGCGTGCCACAGCCGAACGACCAGGATCACACCGTCGACATCATGTTCGTCGTCGATCCGGGCAAACGCGCCTACGTCAACCGCATCAACTACCGCGGCAACACCAAGACCGAAGACGAAGTGCTGCGTCGTGAAATGCGTCAGATGGAAGGTGGCTGGGCTTCGACCTACCTGATCGATCAGTCCAAGACCCGCCTCGAGCGCCTGGGCTTCTTCAAGGAAGTCAACGTCGAGACCCCGGCAGTGCCAGGCACCGACGACCAGGTCGACGTCAACTACAGCGTCGAAGAGCAGGCCTCCGGCTCGATCACCGCCAGCGTCGGTTTCGCCCAGAGTGCCGGTTTGATCCTCGGTGGTTCGATCAGCCAGACCAACTTCCTGGGTACCGGTAACAAGGTGTCCATCGGCCTGACCCGTTCGGAATACCAGACTCGCTACAACTTCGGCTTCGTTGACCCCTACTTCACTGCTGACGGCGTGAGCCTGGGCTACAACGCCTTCTACCGCAGCACCAACTACGACGACCTCGACGTCGACGTGGCCAGCTATGCGGTCGACAGCCTCGGCGCCGGTGTCAGCCTGGGTTACCCGATCAGCGAAACCTCGCGTCTGACCTACGGCCTGACTGTGCAGCAGGACAAGCTTAAAACCGGCCGTTACACCGTCGACGAGATCTTCGACTTCCTCAAAGAGGAGGGCGACAGCTTCCTGAACTTCAAGGCCTCGGTCGGCTGGTCCGAATCGACCCTCAACAAGGGCGTGCTGGCTACCCGTGGCCACTCGCAGAGCCTGACACTCGAAACTACCGTCCCAGGCAGCGACCTGTCGTTCTACAAGCTCGACTACCGCGGCCAGCTGTTCAAGCCGATCAACAACGACTACACCCTGCGCCTGCACACTGAACTGGGCTATGGTGATGGTTTCGGCGGTACCTCCGGCCTGCCGTTCTATGAAAACTACTACGCGGGTGGTTTCAACTCGGTACGTGGCTTCAAGGACAGCAGCCTCGGTCCGCGCAGTACCCCAAGTACCGGCAAGAACCCAGGCACCATCGCCGACCCGGACCAGGATCCGCTGCCGTTCGGTGGCAACGTACTGGTGCAGGGTGGTGTAGAACTGCTGTTCCCGCTGCCGTTCGTCAAGGATCAGCGCTCTCTGCGCACCTCGGTGTTCTGGGATGTGGGTAACGTGTTCGACACCAATTGCGGCTCCAAGCCGGATTGCGCCAAGGTCGGTTTCTCCGACATGGCCAGCTCCGTTGGTCTGGGTGTGACCTGGATCACCGCGCTGGGCCCGTTGAGCTTCAGCCTGGCGATGCCAATCAAGAAGCCGGACGACGCCGACACCCAGGTGTTCCAATTCTCTCTGGGCCAGACCTTCTAAGGTCAGCCCTTGCATAACGACAACGGTTTATCCAGGAGTGCATCGTGCGTAAGTTGACCCAACTGGCCCTCGTGGCTGCGGCGCTGGTCGCCACCCCGGCTTTCGCCGAAATGAAGGTTGCCGTGCTGAACTATCAGATGGCCCTGCTCGAGTCCGATGCGGCCAAGAAGTACGCCGTTGACGCCGAGAAGAAATTCGGCCCGCAACTGACCAAGCTCAAGGGCCTGGAAAGCAGCGCCAAAGGCATTCAGGACCGCCTGATCAAAGGCGGCGATAAAATGGCACAGCCTGAGCGTGAGCGTCTGGAACTCGAATTCAAGCAGAAGGCCCGTGACTTCCAGTTCCAGTCCAAGGAGCTGAACGAAGCCAAGGCCGTAGCCGACCGCGACATGCTCAAGCAGCTCAAGCCCAAGCTGGACGGTGCTGTCGAAGAAGTGATCAAGAAGGGTGGCTTTGACCTGGTGCTCGAGCGTGGCGCGGTCATCGATGTCAAACCGCAGTACGACATCACCCGCCAGGTCATCGAGCGCATGAACCAAGCCCGTTGATATGACCGTGACCATGACGCTCGGCCAGCTGGCCGAGGCCCTCGGGGCTGAGCTCAAAGGCCCCGAGGCGCTGCAGATCAGTGGGCTGGCCACCTTGCAGGAGGCCGGGCCCGGGCAACTGAGCTTCCTCGCCAACAAGCAGTACCGCAAGTACCTGGACAATGCCCAGGCAGGTGCGGTGCTGCTCAAGGCCGAGGATGCCGCAGCCTTTGCCGGCAACGCACTGATCGTGCCTGACCCGTACCTTGCCTATGCTCGTATTTCGCACCTGTTCGACCCTAAGCCCAAGGCTGTGGCGGGAATTCATCCCAGCGCCGTGGTAGCCGAGGACGCACAGGTGGATGCCAGCGCCAGCATCGGTCCCTTCGCGGTGATCGAAGCTGGCGTGCGTATTGGCGCGAACGTCACGGTCGGCGCGCACTGCTTCATTGGTGCCCGTTGCGTCATCGGTGAAGGTGGCTGGCTTGCGCCGCGCGTCACGCTGTATCACGACGTGACCATCGGCAAGCGTGTGGTCATCCAGTCTGGCGCCGTGATCGGTGGTGAGGGCTTCGGTTTCGCCAACGAGAAGGGCGTGTGGCAGAAGATCGCCCAGATCGGTGGCGTGACGCTGGGCGATGACGTGGAGATCGGCGTGAACACCGCCGTCGACCGCGGTGCGCTGTCGGATACCCTTATCGGCAATGGCGTCAAGCTCGACAACCAGATCCAGATCGCCCACAACGTGCAGGTCGGTGACCACACGGCGATGGCGGCCTGCGTCGGTATTTCCGGCAGCACCAAGATCGGCAAGCATTGCATGATTGCGGGTGGCGTCGGCATGGTCGGGCATATCGAGGTGTGCGACAACGTATTCGTTTCCGGCATGACCATGGTTACCCGTTCGATCACCGAGCCAGGCGGCTATTCTTCTGGCACGGCCATGCAACCACTGGCCGAATGGCGCAAGAGTGCCGCGCGGATTCGCCAGTTGGATGAGACGGCCAAGCGCCTGCAGCAGCTGGAAAAACGTGTCGATACAGTGACCTCAGGTGGCCAGCCGACATCAGAAGGCTAATACCGCCTTCTGAGCAAGCGTGCACAATCGCTAGCTGGCTCCTCTTTGGATCTGCAAAAGGAGCGTGTGGTCAGCACCTGCGCTCCCTATTCTTATTACAGGCTTCCCCCCGAAATGATGGACATCAACGAGATTCGCGAATACCTGCCTCACCGTTACCCGTTCCTGCTGGTGGACCGGGTGACGGATCTGGATTTCGAGGCCCAGAGCATTCGTGCCTACAAGAATGTCAGCATCAACGAGCCGTTCTTCAACGGCCATTTCCCGGCGCACCCGATCATGCCGGGCGTGCTGATCATCGAGGCGATGGCCCAGGCGGCCGGAATTCTCGGTTTCAAGATGCTCGATGCCAAACCGGCTGATGGCACCCTGTACTACTTCGTCGGTTCCGACAAGCTGCGTTTCCGCCAGCCTGTGCTGCCGGGCGATCAGCTGGTGCTGGAAGCCAAATTCATCAGCCGCAAGCGCATGATCTGGAAGTTCGAATGCCGTGCACTGGTTGATGGCAAGGCCGTCTGCTCGGCAGAAATCACTTGCGCGGAACAGTCCCTATGAATTCGATTGATCCTCGGGCGATCATCGACCCTTCGGCCAAGCTGGCCGAAGGCGTCGAGGTCGGCCCTTGGTCGATCGTAGGCCCTGATGTGGAAATCGGCGAGGGTACCGTTATCGGCCCTCATGTGGTGCTCAAGGGCCCGACCCGCATTGGCAAACACAACCGTATCTACCAGTTCAGTTCCATCGGTGAAGACACCCCGGACCTGAAGTACAAGGGTGAACTCACCCGCCTGGTGATCGGCGATCACAATGTGATTCGCGAGGGTGTCACCATCCATCGCGGTACCGTGCAGGACCGTTCGGAGACCACCCTGGGCGACCACAACCTGATCATGGCCTACGCGCACATCGGCCACGACAGCGTGATCGGCAACCACTGCATCCTGGTCAACAACACAGCGCTGGCTGGCCATGTGCATGTGGGTGACTGGGCGATCCTGTCCGGCTATACGCTGGTGCACCAGTATTGCCATATCGGTGCCCACGCCTTCTCCGGCATGGGGACGGCGATCGGCAAGGATGTCCCGGCTTTCGTCACGGTATTCGGCAGCCCGGCCGAAGCACGCAGCATGAACTTCGAAGGCTTGCGCCGTCGCGGTTTCAGCGACGAAGTGCTGCATGCCCTGCGCCGTGCCTACAAGGTGGTCTATCGCCAGGGGCTGACCGTCGAGGAAGCACTGAAGGAACTCGAGGAATTGGCCAGCCAGTTCCCTGAAGTCGAAGTGTTCCGCAAATCGATCGTCGATTCCGCCCGCGGCATCACCCGCTGATATGGCCCAACTCTGTGTTGCGTTGGTCGCGGGTGAGGCCAGCGGCGATATCCTTGGCTCCGGCCTGATGCGCGCCATCAAGGCCCGCCATCCCGATGTGCGTTTCATCGGCGTGGGCGGGCCCTTGATGGAAGCCGAAGGCATGACCTCCTACTTCCCCATGGAGCGCCTGGCGGTGATGGGCCTGGTGGAAGTGCTGGGGCGCCTGCGTGAGCTGCTCAAACGGCGCAAGCTGCTGATCCAGACGCTGATCGACGAAAAGCCCGACGTTTTCATCGGCATCGACGCGCCGGACTTCACCCTCAACATCGAACTCAAGTTGCGTCAGGCCGGGATCAAGACCGTGCACTACGTCAGCCCCTCGGTATGGGCGTGGCGGCAGAAGCGCGTGTTGAAGATTCGCGAAGGCTGCGACCTGATGCTGACCCTGCTGCCGTTCGAGGCGCGCTTCTATGAAGAGCAGGGCGTGCCGGTGCGGTTCGTCGGCCACCCGTTGGCTGACACCATACCGCTAGAGGCTGATCGCAGCGGAGCCCGCAGCGAACTCGGGCTGGCCGCCGGGCCAGTGGTGGCACTGATGCCAGGTAGCCGTGGCGGCGAAGTAGGGCGCCTGGGTGCACTGTTCCTGGATGCTGCCCAGCGTCTGGTCGAGCTGGTGCCGGGTGTACGCTTCGTGCTGCCCTGCGCGAATGCCGCGCGGCGTGCCCAACTCGAGCAGATGCTCGCAGGGCGCGAGCTGCCGTTGACCCTGCTGGACGGCCAGTCGCACACAGCTCTGGCGGCGTGCGATGCGGTACTGATCGCCTCCGGTACCGCCACGCTGGAGGCGATGCTGTACAAGCGGCCGATGGTGGTGGCCTATCGCCTGGCGCCGCTGACGTACTGGATCCTCAAACGCATGGTCAAGAGCCCCTACGTGTCGCTGCCCAACCTGCTGGCCCAGCGCCTGCTGGTGCCGGAGCTGCTGCAGGATGCCGCCACCAGCGAAGCCCTGGCCCAGACCCTGGCACCGCTGGTCAAGGATGGCTCGCAGCAGACCGAAAGTTTCGACCAGATCCACCGTACCCTGCGCCGTGACGCCTCCAATCAGGCGGCTGGCGCGGTGCTTGCCTTGTTGAAGGATCACTGACATGCAGATGGGACTGGATTTCAACCTGGTCGAGGACCTGGTCGCCGGTGTCGATGAGGTCGGCCGCGGCCCGCTGTGCGGCGCGGTCGTTACTGCGGCGGTGATTCTCGATCCTCAGCGCCCGATCCTTGGCCTGAACGACTCGAAGAAGCTCACCGAAGCCAAGCGCGAGGCGTTATTCGACGAGATCTGCGAGAAAGCCCTGAGCTTCTGCATCGCCCGCGCCGAGGTCGAGGAAATCGACCGCCTGAACATCCTGCAAGCCACCATGCTGGCCATGCAGCGCGCGGTCGAGGGGTTGCACGTCACGCCCAAACTGGCGCTGATCGACGGCAACCGCTGCCCGAAACTGTCGGTGCCGGCGGCGCCGGTGGTCAAGGGGGACTCCCAGGTGCCGGCCATTGCCGCCGCGTCGATCCTGGCCAAGGTGACCCGTGACCGCGAAATGAGCGCGTTCGAACTGATCTACCCGGGCTACGGGATCGGCGGGCACAAGGGCTACCCGACGCCGGTGCACCTGGAGGCGCTGGCACGGCTTGGGCCGACGCCGATTCACCGGCGTTCGTTCGCGCCGGTGCGGGCGGCGTGGGAGGCCCGTGAGGGGCATCCGAACGCTCTGATCTGACAGCTTTCATCATTCATCGCGGGGCAAGCCCGCTCCCACGCAGTGTGTCGCCGTCCCTGCAATCTCCACACAATCTCCACATTCCCTCCCTGAGGGCTCCACGCAGCGGGCAGACACTGGCCCCATCGCACACGGAGCCTCACCCATGAACAAGACCCTCGGATTCAAGCTCGGTACCATCGCCGTGCTGATCCTGCTGTTGCTCATCCCGCTATTCATGATTGGCGGCCTCATCGACGAACGGCAGAGCCTGCGTGACGATGTGTTGCGCGATATCGCCCGCAGTTCCAGCTTCGAGCAGCAGATCAGCGGCCCGATGGTGGTGGTGCCCTACCGTAAGTACGAACGCCGCTGGATCGAAAAGGACGGCCAGAGCGTTCAGGAAACCTACACTCTCAATGGCAACCTGTACTTCCTGCCGGAAACCATGGATGCCGACATCGGCGTGGAGACCGAGCTGCGCGCCCGTGGCATCTACCAGGCCCGGCTGTTCCACGCCAAGGGCAGCATCAAGGGCCGTTTCAAGCTGCCCGAGCGCTGGGGCATCGACAAGGACTACGATGACTACCGCTTCGACAAGCCGTACCTGGTGGTGGGCATCAGCGATATCCGCGGCATCGAGAGCGGCCTGGAGCTGAAGTTCGACGACCAGCAACTGGCCTTCGAGGCCGGCACCGGGTTGGACTGGATGCGCGCCGGGGTGCATGTGCCGCTGCCGCAGCTCGATGGCCAGCAGGCACGGGCCTTCGACTACGGCTTTGACATCGCCCTGCAGGGCACCGGCCAGCTGCATGTGTTGCCGGTGGGCCGCAGCAGCAGCGTGGCCATGCGCGCCAACTGGCCGCACCCCAGTTTCATCGGCAGCTACCTGCCGACTCGTCGCGATATCGACGACACAGGCTTCACCGCCCACTGGCAGACCTCGTTCTTTGCCACCAACCTGGAAGACGCTCTCGACCAGTGCGTCAGCCCGCAGTCATGCAACGTGTTCCTGGGCACCACCTTTGGCGTGAGCTTCGTCGATCCGGTCGACCAGTACCTCAAGAGCGAGCGGGCGATCAAATATGCGCTGCTGTTCATTGCCCTGACCTTCGCCGGCTTCTTCCTGTTCGAGGTGCTCAAGGGCCTGAGCGTGCACCCGGTGCAGTACATCCTGGTAGGCGTGGCGCTGGCATTCTTCTACCTGCTGTTGCTGTCGCTGTCGGAGCACCTGGGGTTTGGCCTGGCCTATGGGCTGTCGGCGTCGGGGTGTGTGCTGCTGATCGGCTTCTACCTGGCGCATGTACTGCGCAGCCTGGGGCGCGGGGTGGGCTTTGCGGCGGGGCTGGCGGCGTTGTACGGCATGCTTTATGGGCTGCTCAGCGCTGAAGATTACGCGCTGCTTATGGGCTCGCTACTGTGCTTTGGTTTGCTGGGGGTGTTCATGGTGCTGACCCGTCGGTTGGACTGGTCGCGGGTGGGGAGGTTGGGATGAGGGAGGATAGAGAGGTTGGGCGGTGGTTGGCCCTTAAAATTGGAATGTTGTTTCCTGTAACACCGAGGTGAGGCCTTCGCGGGTAAACCCGCTCCCACAGGTACGGCACCGATCCTGTGGGAG